>NZ_JARWNC010000035.1:0-144856 GCF_029854675.1 Akkermansia sp. N21169
ACCGCCTCAACACCGACGGGGACGAAGCGGGCTACCAGTACAACACCTGGGGAGGCACCTTCGGGGTCGACGCCAACCTCAGCAGCAAATTCACCGCGGGGCTCGCCATGACGGCGAGCTACGGGAAACTCACCTCGACGGCGGCCGACTCCCTCAGCGGAGACATGGAAGTCTACTACGTGAACCTCTTCGGTCGCTACCAGAGCGGCAAGTGGGGCCACAACGTCATCCTGACGGCGGGGTGGAGCCAGAGCGATATCGACCGCACCGTTCCCTGCGGCTTGGGCAGCTACACCGGCCACGGCACGCCCGGAGGGCAGGTATGGGGAGCGATGTACGAAGGCACCTACGACATCAGTCTCAACGAAGAGAACAGCGCGATCCTCCAGCCCCTCGTCAACGTCTCCATCCTCAAGAGCAGCGTGGACGACTACACGGAAGAGGGTGCGGGCAGCGCGGGACTCCGCGCCGGCGGCATGGACGCCACGACGGGCACCGTCTCGGCTGGGGTACGCTGGATGGGCCTGACGGGAGGCAACCTGTTTGGTCGCGAATCCCTGGCGGAAGTGCGGGCGCAGGTGTCGCAGGACTTCGGAGACACGCGGAACGAAGCGCAGGTGGGCTTCGTGGGGGCGCCCGGCTTCAGCCGTGGAGTGAAGGGGAGCAAGGCGGGGACGACGGGCCTGCAATTCGGTGCGGGACTGAGCATCCCGACCGGGGACCAGGGCACGATCTTTGTGGAAGCCAACGCGGACCTGCGGAGCCGGATGACCTCGGCCAACGGGAGCATAGGCTACCGGTACAACTTCTGATAGGAACAGAAGACGCAATAAAAGAGAAACACAGCGGGGCGGCTCCTCCACATAACGAGGGGTCGCCCCAAACTGTTTTAAAATGCCTGATGATTTGAAATCCAGCCCAACAATCGCCATGATCCAGTACGAAGACTATCGACAAGGACTTGATTTGGCGGACGAGGGACATTAGTATTTTTAGTACTTTAAAAAAGACCTCCATCATGATGAAACATTTCCTCCTTCTTGCCATGCTTGTCCTGGCGCCATGCCTGACGCATCTAACGGAAGCCGTCCCGTCTACACTAAAACCTGAATCACAGGACAGAGACAAGACTTCCTATACATGGACAGATCGGCATGAAGCGATTAAACTGCGCCATCAATCCGTCAAACCGGAATATGTTATTATCGGAGATTCCATCACCCACCACTGGGGAGGGGAACCGGCAGACTGGTTCGGCCAATATGGGCAAGCCTCATGGGCAAGATTGTTTGGACCGCATACCGTCACCAACATGGGGTTCGGATTCGACTATGTCGACAACGCCTACTACCGCGTCGAACAGGGAGAACTGGACGGTATTTCCCCTCGCGTCGTTATTCTAATGATAGGAACCAACAATCTCGGGCATCGTAAAGATTCAGCCCAAGCATGTGCCGACAATACGAAAGCCCTCGTCTCACTCATCCGTCAAAAAACGCCGGCTTCGAAAATTCTCATTCTGGGAATCCTCCCCCGCCGGGAAAAAGAACTCGGCCCGGTCATCGCCGATACGAACAAGCATCTCGCCAGCCTCGCCGACAACAAAACAATCTTTTTCGCAAATCCGGGACTGGCCCTCCAAAGCAATGAACCCGGTATCATCCGCAATACTTGCACATCAGACGGTGTTCACTTGAAACCAACGGGATATGGAATTCTCGGAGAAGAAATAGCCGGCACACTCTCTCGCATCGACTCATCCTACAAAGGCGGAAAGGTTCCACGACCCGAAACGATCGACGGCATAGCCCCCGAGCAAATCCAACTGGCCGCCATCGGCGATTCCATCACGGACAACTATCACAAAGCCCAACCTCCCTATCAGGACTTCCTTCCTATCTGGAAAGAATTTTACACCCCGTACAATGCCGTTAACCTTGGAGTCAGCGGCAATACAACCGATGATGTTCTTGCACGCATCGGCAATCAGGGCATCCTGGACCACATCTCCCCGAAAGTTGTTCAAATCATGATCGGAACCAACGATACGGGCCAGGGAATCTCGGAGGAGGAAACCTTCCGAGGCATCCGCCGGGTCGTCGATAAAGTCCGGGCTAAACTCCCGGAATCACACATTCTTCTGATCGGTATCCTGCCCAGCAACATCCATCACTGGCATGTCCCCGCAGCAGCCGAACCCGTTAAAAAATTCCAGACCGATATGAAAGTCAACGACCGGTTGGCACGCTTCTATTCCGACCGCTCCGATGTTACTTTCCTGGATATCCGCCACGTTTTCCTCAACCCGGACGGCTCCCTCCGATCAGAGTTGTTCTACGATCCCCATGTCGTCGTCATCAACGGACAAAAAGCAGGCCCCCTTCACCCTGATACCAAAGGCCAGCGCCTCATGGCTGAAACAATCCATCCATTTATTGAACGTTTGTTAAAAAATAGAGATGATTCCCAGCCCGACTGAATGCTGGAGAGCGGAAGATCAATTATATATAATCACTAAATTCCAATAAGTTATATTGTCTTTTTCCTGAATTCCCGGATTCTTTTCTTCGTTCTTTCGGGAAGAAAATGCTTGAATCTGCCCGGGAACTACCCCACTTTCAGAACCGGAAAAATTCTTTTTTATATCTCTTTGATCAATGAACGCACACTGTCCCATCATGATTGGTCTTCCCATCAGACAGGCGACTGTGCCCATTTCTTTTTCTACTTCTCCTCCGTCTTTCCGCCTCGCAGCAATCGCTCGGGGAAAAACCGATCATTAAGCCTTGCCCCTTTGCCTACATGAGCAACGACCATCAAAACGCCATCGTCAAATACTTCTCCGAATTCAAGGTTCTCAAAGAAGCATCCAGTAATTTCTGGATTACCAACCTCATCCAGTTTTTCGACGGGTTGGCATACTTTTCCATGATCACGATCTTCACGCTCTTTCTGAACAAGTATTGTGGATTTGACGATGCCTCCTCCACCCTGTGGGTCGGTCTTTATACCCTTTTCATTTCGGCGCTGGTTTTTGCCGTAGGAACGATTTGCGATATTATCGGCATCAAGAAAAGTTATACCATCGGATTGGTTTTGCTACTAATCGGGCGAATTTTCCTGGGACTCGGGACGAACTTCGCCACAGATATCATGCACTTGAAAATAGAAGACTCCAGACCTATCGTCATGGTCGGCATTTTCATCATGTCCTTCGGTACAGCCTTCATGAGTCCCGTTATCCAGACATCCATCCGGCGTTTTACAACGATCAAAGTCCGGCCAACAGGTTTTAATTTCTACTATCTTTTCATGAATATCGCCGCCTGGTTGTCCGGCTGGGCTATCGTGGACGGCTTCCGTAAAGCTTACGGCGATGTCGACGGCTGTTACTATGTCATCAACTTCGGCACAGTTATGTGCATCATCGTCTTCATCCTGACGCGCTTCCTCGACGACGATTACTATGCCGAGCCCAGCGAACGCATGCAGAAAAAGGATCAGGAGCGCAGGCCGCTCCAGCTCTTCGCCGAAGTATGGAAAGAATCCGCCTTCCGCAAGTTGATCATCTTCCTCGTACTGACGCTGGGAGTACGCATCGTTTTCACGTTGCAGTTCCTGATCATGCCCCAGTATTACTCGCGAACGATCTATGACGACTTTGCACTGGGTTTTGTCAATTCACTCAACCCGATGATCATCGTTCTGGGCTTGATTCTGCTCATTCCGATCATTAACAGATACTCAACAGTCAAGCTGATGATCGTCGGCATGTCGATCTCGGCTTTCTCCCTCGTCTTCATGGCCGTTCCCATTGAGTGGTACTACATCATTCCGGGCATCGAGACACGATCCCAGGCCTTTCTGGTTGCCATTATCACGCAGATCGTCATCTTCGCCTTTGGCGAGTTGCTGTTTTCGCCACGTTTTTCAGAGTATGTGGCACGCGTCGCCCCTAAAGACAAAGTCGCTTCCTACATGTCGATTGCCGCTTTGCCGATGTTCATTGCCAAGCCGATCAACGGTGTCATCGGGGGCTTGCTGATCAGCTATCTCTGCTACGACGGCATCGCCGCCAAAATGGACACCGGCCATATCGGATTCTGGCAATCGCCTTCGTTCATGTGGTTTATTTACCTGACTCTGGCCGTCCTCAGCCCGATTGCCATTATCCTAACCAGGAAGTCGATCGCCTCCGACCATCCGGAAGAAGATGCAGCTAAAGAGCTGGAACCGATGCCTCCGCCCCCTGCCGAAGCCGAAGCCATTCAACAAGACGCCTGATTTCCTATGACCGACCATTCTCAATCCACTTCCGATACCATGAATGAGGAATCCGACACGCAACACGGGATCCGCTGGGGAATCATTTTCCTGGATCTTTGCATCCTACTCCTTTTCAGTGGCATTCTCATGGGGATCGCCATCGGCATCCAAAGAGCATTTTCCGTCACCAATGATGCCCAGGCTCTCATCTCAACCATCCAAAAAGGCCAATTGATCGACGGTAAAGACCCCGTTTTCCTGCAGGCCCTCGGCCAAAATCATAACGGGGAAGCCGCCAAGCTTGCCAACACTCCCGATTTCAGCGGACGCACTCCTCTCATGTGGGCAGCCTACACCCACTATAACAACCCGGAACTTACCTACGCCAAGGACAAGATCCGGCATTATTACACGACCGAACTTCTCGCCGTTTCCGGCCTTGATGCCAAAGCCCGCGACAATGACGGATGGACCGCTCTGCACTGGGCATCCTGGAGCGGATTGCCCTCCGTGACTTCGCAATTAATCAAAGCGGGCCTGGATATCAATCTTGCGGAGAAGAATGGCTACACGCCTGCCATGCTGGCAGCCATGCGCGGCAATGACAAATCCATCGCATTCCTGATTGAGGCCGGAGCCGACCTCAATGCTAAAAACAAGAATGGTCAATCTGCACTGGATCTTGCCCGGCTGGCATACACTGCTTACCTGGCCAACTTCGATCTGACGAAAACCAAGGTATGGGTTCCCGACAATCCCGCTAACGATGCAGATCAAACCGAGACAAGCAGCTCAACGGGAAAATACGTCGATATACGCGGCGAAGCCTTCCGTAATACTATTCGCCTCATTGCGCAGAAAACAGGACAAACGCCTGAAGCCTGAAACAGCCGGGTACACAAAGAAATGCGGCAATTATTCTTCCGGTTCAAGAATAACAGCCACCTTGCCCATAAACGAAAGTTCGGTATGAATTCGTTTTTCAAAAACGGAAGCCAGCTCATGGCATTTGGAAATGGACAAGCTGCCCGGAACAACCGCATGGACGGCAATCATAGGGGCTCCGCTAACGATATCCGACCGAATTTCACGAATTGAAACAATGTCGGGAATCTGCTTGCCAAGTTTCTCCACAACCTGGCTGACCTCCTCTTCGGAAAACTTCCCTATGTCCGACTTCCCCGGCCAGTCGCGTTTGTCCGGTTCAATGCGTAGCACGACTTCAGTCACATGCAATTCCTGCTCCAAATCAGCCTGGAATGCCCGGACACGTGAATAACCTTCTCTCAGGGAAATATCCGGCGGCATCTCCACATCCATGAACAGGACAAGGTCATTTCCCCTCCTGATTTCGCTAAACCCATGAATCCGGACATGGTAACGGAAAGCAAGAGCATGAGCCACCATATCAGGAGATGCATGCAAAGGCATGCTACAAGGTTCCACATGAATAAAAACATCCGCATCAGGAACAACCTTGCGCACCAGAGACTCCATCAGTTCCGTCACTTCGTGCGCGTCCTCCACATGTAACTCCGGAGGTGTTCCAATTGTCATTTCCACATAGGTTTTAGCACCTATATCCCGGGAACGAAGACTCAACAGCGGGTACTCGGGAGCACTGGTCCTCAATTCCGAACAAATCTTCTCATTCACTTCGGACGATCCTCCGTCCATCAAGGCATGGATCGAACGTTTCCCAAGCCCCCACGCCACAACGCAAACAATCCCGGCCACAAAAAGAGCCGCTGCCGCATCCGCCTTCTCCAGCATGGTACGCCAGATACTTCCCTCGTCGACAAAACGCGACAATCCCACGCAAACCAATCCCAGCAAGACGACTCCCGACGAATAAATATCCGTCGTAAAATGCATGGCATCCGCCTCCAAGGCCTGGCTCTTGTGCTCCTTCGCCACACGGCGCAACATTGCAGAACGGTTGATGTCCACGGCCAGGGACACCGCAACTACCGCAAATGCCCACCAAGTCAGTTCCAACGACCCCGCTCCAAAGATCAGACGGTCCAATGCCTCCCAGACAATCCATAGGCACGTTACCAGCAACAGCACCGTTTCCGCCAGAGCAGAAAGGTTCTCCACCTTTTCATGTCCATACTGATGGTCGTCGTCCGCCGGACGCGACGCCATCCGAACAGCATAGAACGTTATTGCCGCCGCACAGAAGTCCAATCCGCTATGCAAGGCTTCCGACAGAATACCGAGACTGTTCGTTACAAGACCCGCCCAAATCTTGATACCCGTCAAAAAGAGCGACCACAAAACGGATGAAATGGCCGCCCTTGCTTTTTCCCGATGTGCGGAGTCGGTGGATAAAGAAGTCATTTCTGCTGTTTCAAGATATCGCGGATCTCTTCCAGCAGGACGACATCATCAGGTTTGACCGGGGCAGGAGCCGGCTTGGCTTCCTGCTGGAGACGAGCTTTGATCAAAATCTTCAACATGATGAAAATAGCCAGCGCCACAATCACAAAATCAATCACGGATTGAAGAAACAGGCCATAGCCCAGCGTCAAAGCCGGCTTACCGTCCTCCGCCGCACGAAGAACCCAAACATCTTTCGTCAAATCAAGACCGCCGGTCAACAAACCGACCAGAGGCATGATGATGTCCGCAACAAGGGAATTGACGATCTTGCCGAAGGCGCCGCCGATCACAACGGCCACCGCAAGATCTACCACATTGCCTTTCATAGCAAAAGCCTTGAACTCCTGCATGAACTTTTTGGGAATATCCTTATTAACCATATTTTTTCTCCTGTTACGAACCCTCTGTTAACAATCAAATTGAACAAAGTCAACCCCTCGGACTGAAACGTCCTCATAATTTCCCACGAGCCTCTTTTTCCTCCGGGATCCTTGATCAAATCATAGGAGCAATTGAGATTTTATCCTCCCGCATGAAAGATCGATATCTATTTTGCAGTAACAGATATACAATGAAAAAACTGACCCTTTCCCTCCTGTCCTGCTCTCTTTTCTGCACAGCGATAGCCGCACATGCCGATGAACCATACGAACCCACCGTCCATGGCCCCTATCTCCAAAGAATCGCCCCTGACAGTGCCACCGTCATGTGGACAACGGAAAAACCTACAGCTGCCTGGGTGGAACTGTGGGACAAGGATCAACCGACGAACCGGACTATCCTGATGGATTCCCGCTACGGCCTCAAGCGCACCAAAACCAATGCTCACCAGGTCGAAATCTCCGGTCTCAAACCGGGCGCTGTCTACCAATACAAGGTTTTTGCCGGAGACCGGGGTAAAAAGGGAGATCCCATCCCGCCCTCGTCAGAACCGGCAGACGGTACATTCCGTACTCTAAATCCTTCCAGCAAAACATGCGAAGTTTTCATCATCAACGATATCCATGGGGATTCCGAACGCCTCGTCAATCTGCTCGGACAGCACGTCAAACCCGGTAAAACGGATTTCTGCATTCTAAACGGGGATACCGTCTCCTACCTCAGCGGCAAGGATCAGCTCTACAAAGTAGCCGTCGATCCTGCCAAAGATTTCGCCAAGGATGTTCCCTTCGTCTTTGTCCGCGGAAATCATGAAAACCGCGGTAGCAACGCGCTGGATCTTCCCAATGTATTCCCTCCCAACAGTGGCAGCGAATATTACTTCCTGCTCCGTCAGGGTCCCGTCTGTTTCGTTGTGCTGGATGCCGGCGAAGACAAAGCCGACACCAGAAAAGAACTCGGAGGAGTCACCGATTTCGCCCCCTACCTCAAGAAGCAGGAGGCATGGCTGAAACAGGCTGTCCGGACACGTGAATTCACGACCGCTCCATACCGCGTTGCCATCATCCACATTCCTGCCCTTGTCGAAGAAGGCTATGCGGAGAAGCTCGTCCGTTCCATGTTCGTTCCCACACTGGCCAAAGCAGGTGTAGACATCATGATCTCGGCCCACACCCACAAAAACTATTTCGTACCCGGCGGCAAAGAGAAAGACGTCCCCTTCCCCATCCTCGTCAACGACAATGAAGGAGCCGTCATCATCTCGGCCAATCCGCAGAAAATGAAAGTCATTCACTACGACAAGGACAAAAAGGAGCTCCGTACCGAACAATTCTCTCCCCGCAAATAAAAACCGGCAGGGAAATACCCGGCCTCACACCATGGCCGTCGCCAAAGCATGGCCATGGTGTCCCGGAAAACGTTTTCTACGTCAGCAACAGGAATCTTTGCATGTTTTCCAATTCAAAGCACGGAATTCGTCTTGATTTTGGACCCCGAAGAGATTAGATTCGCGCATGGCGGATTTTAACATTGGTTTAAGTTTTGACGACGTGCTCCTGCTGCCCCGCAAGAGCGCCATCCTCCCTGGTGAAGCCGATCTCAGCTCCCAGCTTGTTCCCGGTTTTGATTTGAAGATTCCCGTTCTCTCGGCCGCCATGGACACAGTGACCGAGTCCGAACTGGCAATCGCCCTCGCCCGGGAAGGCGGCCTTGGAGTCATCCATCGCAACAATCTCATCGATGTGCAGGCAGCTATGGTCTCCCGCGTGAAACGCTTCGAAAACGCGGTCATTCCCAAGCCCTTCACGGTCTCCAAGGACATGACGCTTGCCCAAGTGCAAGATATCATGAACGAACACGGATTTTCCGGTTTCCCGGTCGTCGATGCCAACAACAAACTCCAGGGTATCATCACCGGACGCGACATGCGCGGCATTGACAACTACGAGGGAACCCGTGTCGATGACGTCATGACCCACCTCGACAAGCTGGTAACGGCCGCCCCTACGACCACGATCGAAGAAGCCCGCAGCATCCTCTACAAGCACCGCATCGAAAAACTGCCACTCATTGATGCCAACGGCTGTCTCGCTGGCCTCATCACCGAAACCGACATCCAGAAACGCGCCATGTTCGGCGACGCATCCAAGGACTCCAGCGGCCACCTGCGTTGCGGAGCCGCCGTCGGAGTAGGCCCTGAATATTACGAACGTGCCCAAGCCCTGATTGAGGCCGGAGCGGACGCTCTCTTCATCGACGCCGCCACCGGTCATACTACCCGCGTCATGGAAGTCGTCAGTAAACTGCGCGAACTTTCCGACAAACCCGTCATAGCCGGCAATGTCGTCACGGCTGAAGGAGCCTCCGATCTTATCAATGCCGGTGTTCAAGCCATCAAAGTAGGCGTGGGCCCCGGCTCCATCTGCACGACGCGCATCATCTCCGGCGTTGGCATGCCCCAATTCACCGCCATTAAGGAAGTAGCCAGCGTGGCCCGGCCTGCAGGAGTCACCGTCATTGCCGACGGAGGTATTCGCTACTCGGGAGACATCGTCAAAGCCCTTGCCATCGGCGCCGACCTCGTCATGCTGGGAGGTCTCCTGGCTGGAACGGAAGAAAGCCCGGGCAAAATGGTCCATTATCAGGGCCGTCACTTCAAACAATACCGCGGCATGGGCTCCATCGGCGCCATGCGCCGCGGTTCCGGAGACCGCTATGGTCAAAACAGCTCCGGCAAACTCGTCGCCGAAGGCGTCGAAGCCCGGGTTCCGTTCAAAGGAACGCTCGGCGACGTCACCTTCCAACTCATGGGCGGGCTCCGTTCCGGCATGGGATACGTCGGAGCCCGCAATCTTGCCGACCTCCGCGAGAAAGCCCGTTTCGTCCAGATCACATCCGGCGGTTTGAAGGAAAGCCATCCGCACGACATCCAGATCACGGAAGAGCCCATCAACTACAGCTGCTAATCCTTCCCCACCGACCCCAATATCCATGGACGATCGACACATCGTTGCCGTCATCGACTTCGGCTCCCAGTATACCCAGCTCATCGTGCGCCGCGTACGCGAACTCGGCTACAGTGCCAAACTGTATGCCTTGGAAGATCTGGACCATATCGTAGAACCCGGAGCCATCATTCTCTCCGGAGGTCCCAAGAGCACGTCCGATGCCGATGCTCCCGATCTTGACTACACGTGGCTGACCTCCTTCAACGTACCCATCCTGGGCGTGTGCTACGGCATGCAGCTCCTCAACATCAAGCATGGAGGTACCGTCAAACCCAGCAACAAGCGCGAGTACGGCCCCGCCGACCTCTGTCCCTGTGCCTGCGAAGGCCTCTACAAGGATGTCTCCCCAACCTCCCAAGTCTGGATGAGCCATTCCGACACTGTCGACCACATCTCGGAAGACTGTCGCATCATCGCTCGCAACCAGAGCGGCATTCCCGTCTCCCTGCAATGGGGCGAGACCTGCTTCGGCATCCAGTTCCACCCGGAAGTCACCCACTCGCATGAAGGCAACACCATCTTGCGCAATTTCCTTGCCACTGCGAAAAACCTCCAGAAGTTCGACATCGGCGACTTCAAAAACCAGATGGTTCGCGAAATCAAGGAACGCGTCGGCGACAAGCAGGTCGTCTGCGGCGTCTCCGGCGGAGTGGACAGCACCGTCCTCGCCGTCCTCCTGCACGAAGCCCAGGTCAATGTCCGTGCCATCTTCGTAGACAACGGTCTCCTCCGTAAAAACGAAGCTGATGAAGTCCGCGCCAATTTCAAGCGCATGGGCGTCGAAATTGAAACCGTCGATGCCTCGGAACGCTTCCTCAATGCTCTGGCCGGCGTACCGGAACCTGAAAAGAAGCGTAAAATCATCGGAGAACTTTTCATTGACGTCTTCTGGGACGCTGTCGGCGATGCCGAAATCCTCGCTCAGGGGACCCTCTACCCGGACGTGATCGAAAGCGCTTCCAACGCCAAGTCCAAAGCCTCTACCATCAAGACGCACCACAATCGCGTTGGCCGAATTCTGGAACTCCAGGCCCAAGGCAAGGTCCTGGAACCACTGGCGGAACTCTTCAAGGACGAAGTCCGTGCCCTCGGCGCCGCCCTCGGCATCGAACACGACATTCTGTGGAGACATCCCTTCCCCGGCCCCGGACTCGCCGTGCGTTGCCCGGGAGCCGTTTCCAAAGATCGTCTCGACATCATCCGCGACTGTGACGCCATCTTCATCGGCAAACTCAAAGAACATGGCTGGTACGACAAAATCTGGCAAGCCTACGCCGGCCTCATCCCCGTCAAGACCGTCGGAGTCAAAGGCGACGAGCGTTCCTACGAATTCGCCACCAACCTCCGTGCCATCGTCTCGGAAGACGCCATGACCGCCGACTGGGTGGAATTGCCCTACAGCCTCCTGCGGGAAATCAGCAACAAGATCCTTAACGAAGTTAAAGGCATCAACCGCGTCCTCTACGATATCTCTACCAAGCCCCCGGCATCCATCGAGTGGGAATAATACTGGAAAACAGCGTACTCCCCCCACATCAAGACAAGCTTTCTACCCTGCTGGATCTCCATTCGGCAGGGTATTTTATCGGCTCTTTCCCAGCTAGGCAAATGCAGAAATCCGTGATAGCATACATGGAAAGAAGTGCGTATACTCCGACAAAACGCACTCCATTGATTCATTTTCGAGGTGACAATTTATGAATTTAACAATGCTGGGAACCGGCAATGCCCTTGTAACAGAATGTTATAACACCTGTTTTGTCCTGGAGGAAAACGGCAAATACTTCATGGTTGATGGAGGCGGTGGAAATTTCGAAGACATCCAAGCCTTTGCCAACATCACGGAAAAACGCCTTCCCGGTAATACTCCATCCCAGGATGAACTCATTGCTGAAAACAGGGCTAATCTCATGGCTTGCAACGAATACGGTCTTCCTTACGTCCTGATTGACGAGGAATATGAAATCGGATATGAGTCGATAATTGGATTGCTACCATGAATGATCAATCTTCCCAGCACGATGGCAGCAGCCTGTTCCCTTATGAAACCGTCCATGCATTCAATGAGACGGATATCAGGATTTACAAGTATGTCATTGCCCACATGGGCCAGGTCCGCTACATGACTATCCGCGAGCTGGCAGCCAAGCTCCATATGTCCACATCGTCGATCTTGAGGTTTTGCATCAAGGTGGGATGCGAAGGGTATTCCGATTTCAAGAAACATCTGGAAAGGGAAAGGAAACTGATTCAAAAAATACCGGCCCGCAAGGATCTGCGGGAATTGCTGCTGTATTTTCAAAGGACGGCCACCAGTGCCTTCGAACAAAAAATCAGCCAGGCGGTGGAAATGGTACGTACCGCGCAAAAAGTCATCTTCGTCGGACAGGGCTCATCCGGCACTTTAGCCAAATACGGAGCCCGGTATTTTTCCAACCTGGGAAAATTTTCTATCGGTCTGGAAGACACGCATTATCCCATCACGGAATCCGAGGACGCACATACAGTCGTCATCGCCCTTTCCGAAAGCGGGGAAACGAGAGAAGTGATCGATATCGTCCAGCAGTTCCGTCTCCGGCAATGCAGCATCCTGAGCATTACCAATTCTCCGAATACTACGCTGGCCCATCTGTCGGACGAGAATATCGACTACAACGTTAAACAGCAAAGGATCAACGGAGGATACAACGCGACGACTCAAGTCCCCGCCCTGTTTATCATAGAGGCAATTGCACGGAGACTTGTTGAAGAAACTCCTCCCCGCTTCCCCAAAATTTGAAACACCCTGTTACTTGAGATGTCACGGAGCACTCCTCATGATACGGGGTACTATGACTGAACTCGAAAAATGCCTGGCAGGTGAACTTTACGACTGCCACAATCCGATCTTTCTGGACTACAAAAACAGAACCCGGGAACTGCTCGCATCCTACAATTCCCTGCCCTACGGGCGGAAACAGGAAAAAACACACCTTCTCCGGCAACTCTTCGGCAGCATGGGGACGAACGTATCAGTTGCAACACCGTTCCTCTGCGATTACGGCCGCAATATGCACCTCGGCAATAATGTGTCGATCAACATGAATTGCACGTTTGTAGACTGCAATGAAATCCGGATCGGCAACAATGTTTTGATCGCTTCCAACGTGCAAATCTACACGGCGACCCACCCAATCGATCTGGAGGAACGACTCGTTCACGACTGGAATCCGGAAAGTGGCGCCTACTTCTGCCATACCCGCGCCCTGCCGGTTCGCATCGGCAATGGATGCTGGCTGGGAGGCGGGGTTATCGTTCTCCCCGGAATCACCATCGGAGAAGGTACCGTCATCGGGGCAGGCAGCGTCGTCACGAGGAACATCCCTTCCCATTGTGTCGCCGCCGGCAATCCCTGTCGCGTCATCAGGAACATCAATGGAACACAACAACAATGATCAAAATGATCGCCTTTGACCTGGACGGTACTATCGGGGATACAATTCCAATGTGCCTCCAGGCATTTGAAGAAGCCGTTTCCCCGCATGCCGGACATAGGTTGAGCGAAACGGAAATCGTCCAGACTTTCGGACTGAATGAAACCGGTATGATCCGCCAAATCGTCCATGACCGATGGAAAGAGGCCCTCCGGGACTTTCTCACTGCCTATCGCCGCCTGCATGATCAATGCCCCTGTCCGTTCGACGGTATCCTCGAACTGCTTGATACCCTGCATGCCAGGGGAATTCGTCTTGCCCTCGTCACGGGCAAGGGAAAGGAAAGCTGTCGCATCACTCTGGAACAATTCAAAATGTCCGGTCTGTTTTGTACCATCAAAACCGGTTCGGACAAGTATTCCAGTAAAGCACCGGCCATCGTCGACCTCATGCGCCAATTCCGCCTCCGTCCGGACAACTTCCTTTACATTGGAGACACCGTATCGGATATTTCCGCCTGTCGAGAAGCCGGAGTCGATTGTCTATCTGCCGCCTGGGGAACAACGGCAGACATCCCTGCACTGGAAGCGGCCAATCCTTCCCGTGTGTTCCGCTCTGTCCGGGAACTGTGCAATTATCTGACCAAAAATATCAACCTCCCTTCAATTCCCCGGCATCCCCAGTTCAACAACCCGCCCGGCAAATCAATTTCATGCCGGAAAAATCCCTCGAATTACCGGATCAAATCGGATGAGATAAGGCCACGGAGCTGATCCCCCTTGATGCCCTCGATCACCCGGACAGGGCGGCAAACAAAAAACAAACAGTATGAACTCTACCGATCCCGTTGCCGTCGCCTTCCTGGCTATTATTCCGGTCTATCTCATCATCGGGCTCGGCTGGCTGGCCAGAAGAATGCATTGGCTGCTCCCGAACCACGAGAAGCCTATCAGCAAACTGGCTATTGATATTTGCTACCCCTGTCTTGTACTCTCCAGCATGCTCGGCAACGAGATGTTGCGCAGCCCGGCCTTCTCGCTGGAAGCGGCCGGAGCGGGCTTTGCCGGGTGCATGTTGGGAATCGCCTCAGCATGGCTCGTCGGCAAATTGTTCGGGTACCATATCGGTACTGGACTCCGTACTTTCACTCTGGCGGCAGGTATTCAGAACTACAGCTTCTTCGTCATCCCCATCATTGCGGTCATGTTCACCACACCGAGCAATCCGATGATGGGTATCCTAATGACCCATAACACCGGTTGTGAAATCGCTATCTGGACGGTAGGACTCATTATCCTCTCCGGCGGATTCAAAAATATTTCTCCGAAAGTCTTCCTGCGCGGGCCTCTGATCGGGGTAACGCTCGGTCTCTTCCTGGTTTGGACAGGCATTGACCGCTACGTAACGCCAGCCCCCATCAAACAGACGCTGCAGATGCTGGGCAACTGCGCCATTCCATTGTGCGTTTTTCTTTTCGGTGCCACCATGTACGATTCCTGGAAAAGCGTCGAATGGAAACCCAAAACAATTATCAGCGGCATCGTAGGGCGCCTGATAGTCGCCCCGGTATTGATCCTCCTCCTGGCATGGCTGCTTCCCTTCAGTACAGAGATCAAGCAGATCATGGTCATCCAATCGGCAATTCCCTCCGCCATGATTCCGGTCATCATCGCACGACAATTCGGAGGACTCCCGGGACTGGCCATGCAGGTGTGCCTGGTAACGACCTTCGTTTCCTTCCTCACCCTGCCTGTCTGGCTGGCCGTTGGCTTCAAATTTGTCCTGTAAACTCTGCAAGCCGCCGACCTGCTCCGGCCTTGACACCCGGAAGCAGCCACGGTTCAATATCGGCATGAGACTGCTTCCCGCCCTCTGCGCAGGCGCCTTCTGCGCGCTTTCCTCATGCACTTACGAATCCCGCTTGGAATCCGTACGGGAAGTTCCCGTCAAGTCCACGGATTCCTCGGCATTCGAAACCGGTCTCATGCGAGCCCAGACAACGTACATCATGTACGGAGCCATCACGGCCAAAGAACGCCGCAATCGTCTGGGACAGTATTATTACGTCACGTGGACAGACGGGCAACCGGAACTCCCGGCCCGGCTCGTCTTCGAATATCAACAAGGGAACACAGGCTCCAAAGTCCATAAAAAAATCATTTCCTTCCCTAAAGGCCGCAGCGGCGGAGAAGAAAAAACATGTTTTACGGTGATTGGGGACGAATACTTCACAAAAGGTCCCGTCCTGACCTGGAAAGTCACGTTGCTGATCAACGACAAAGAAGTCTCTTCCCGGAAGTCGTATCTCTGGAGGGACGACGATACGACTTCCGGCAAATTCTCCGTTCCGGATTCATTCGGACCGATCACTCCTTTTGGAAAGGATCCCGGGAAGTCATCCTCAACGACCGGACAACCGAAACAGACGACACCTTCTCCAACCTCCGGCAAAGACCCTGATTCCATCGTCGACCCTCTCGACATGAAGGACCAGCGTAACGATCCGACGATGCGTCCCGGGACCATGTCAGGTTCCACCCTGTTCGGTAATTCGCTATAGCAGGGAGCCGGAAGTTCCTACACTAAAAAGACCAGGGTACCGCATCTGAAAGAAACGCCGGTTAGTCACCGTAGTTAACGGTCATCTCCAACGTTTCTTTTTCCCATGAACACGGTACCGGTACAACAAGACAGAATCGTCTTCCTCGATTATCTCCGCGCAGCAGCCTGCTGCATGGTCATCCTGATCCATTCTTTTGAATTTTATTACATCGGAGAAGGCGGAAAAGTCAACTTTTCGGGACCGGAAGCAACAGGATGGGTCACGTGGTTTGCAAGTGCCCTTCGCATTGCCGTTCCTTTATTCGTCATGGTATCCAGTTATTTGCTTGTCCCTCTGAGGGAAAGTCCCGGACAATTTTATCGCCGCCGTTTTACGCGTGTCGTCATCCCCTTCGCTATCTGGTCCCTGCTATACGCACTCCTGCCGCTGTCCTGGGGAGAAATTTCCACTGACCAGGCTACAGGCAATCTCCAACGCCTGCTCTACAATTTTACCGATGCTAGCGGTCATTTGTGGTTTGTGTACATGTTGCTCGGGCTTTACCTGTTCATGCCTGTTATTTCACCCTGGCTCCGGGAATGTTCCCGAAAATTCGAACTTGCCTTTCTAGCAGTCTGGTTCCTGACAACCTTCTATCATTACGGAAGAGAACTTGTCCCGGGATTCTATGGCGAATGCGACTGGAATGAATTCGGAACCCTCTGGTATTTCTCCGGTTTTATCGGTTACGTTGTTCTCGGCCACTATATCAGAACCTACATCCACTGGAGTCCCCGGCGGAACGTCGTCACCGGACTACTCCTGTTTCTGGCAGGCTATGCCATTACAGCCGGAGTTTTCCATCATCGCACGGAAACAGCCGTTCTGGTACCGGAACTGGAATTGAGCTGGCGTTTCTGCACCTTCAACGTTGCCTTGATGTGTACGGGCATTTTCCTGCTCTTTAAGGCCCTTCCTTCCTCCCAGGGTCGCGTCTATGCATTTTTCAGGAAGGTTTCCGAAGCCAGTTACGGGATGTATTTAATGCACATCTTCTTTCTGAACATGATGTTCAAACTTCTGAACGCTTCACTTCCCTTCCCCATCAGTACTTTTGCCATCGGAATCAGCACCATTGTCATCACCTACCTGATTGCCAGACTGCTTTCTATTCCCAGATTCGGCAAATATCTGATCGGGTAAACCGGAAACCCCGGCGTGACAGGTACCGGACTCGCCATCCGTCGGCCTGAACTGTACCATGCATCTCATGCCACATCCTCTGCAAACTCCGGAATCCTTTCTTCCCCTGTTTGGAAAACAGGATTTTCGCCCCCTGCAAAGGAACATAATCCAAACAATCCTGGACGGACGCTCTTGTCTGGGGGTCCTGCCCACGGGATCGGGGAAAAGTTTATGCTACCAGCTTCCTGCAGTCATGCTGAACGCATTGACGGTAGTCGTCTCTCCCCTGATCGCCCTAATGCGCGACCAGGTAGACAGCCTCGTCCGCCTGGGAATTGCCGCAGCACGGTATGATTCCTCACTGACGGATGAAGAAAAAACCGAGGTCCTTCATGCAATTTCCTCCGCAACCTTGAGCATGGTATTCGTCGCTCCGGAATCCCTGGAAAGACAGGAACTCCAACGAGCCATGGAAGGGGTCCCCCTTGGATTGTTTGTCGTAGACGAAGCTCACTGCCTGTCAGAATGGGGGCACAGTTTCCGCCCGGATTACCTGGGACTGCCCTCTTATGCCAAAACGCGCCCTTTTCATGCAGTTCTGGCTCTAACAGCCACGGCTACCGTCCGCGTCAGGGAAGACCTGATCCGCCTGTTCGACATCCGGGCAAACGACGCCTTCTGCCTTCCGCCAAGCAAGGAAAATATCCGCCGTAGCGTACGCTTCGTCGATGAAGAGGTTCGCAATGATGCTTTGCTTGAATTTCTGCAGTCTCCCGGCAATACCCCCGGCATCATCTATGTCCGTACCCGAAAAGACACGGACAACCTGGCCGCATGGCTTCAGAATCGCCAAATCAAAGCACGTTCCTACCACGCCGGCATGCCGACGGAAGCCCGAGCCTGCATCCAAGACTCTTTCCTCGCGGGGAAAACCGATGTCCTTGTCGCTACCATCGCCTTCGGCATGGGAGTAGACAAACAGGATGTACGCTCCGTCGTCCACTTCCATCCTCCCACATCACCGGAAGCCTACGTTCAGGAATCAGGCAGGGCAGGACGCGACGGGCAGCCCGCCCAGAGCCTTATCTTCATCTCTCCGGGAGACACGATCGCCGCCGGGAACCGGATCCGCGCATCTCTGCCGGATGAGCGGTCTTTGGAAGTCGCCCTGTCCCGCCTGCTCATCCGGGGAAGACACGTCGTTTCCTACTATGCAGCAACAACGGAATCGGATCTTCCGGAAACAGTGTTCAACAGGCTTCTCTTCGACCTGAAGAGGGAAGGCGCGCTGAAAGAAACCGGCTCCGGCTACCAGTACTACAAAGTCAAACCCCTTTTCCCGCTGGAAACTATCCTCTCCGGACGGAACCACGAAGAAACGGAACGTCTGCATTGGTTGGACGCTCACCGCGAAGGTGAAGTCGAGGATGCGGCTATCGCCTTCGGAATCTCTTTTGCCGAGGCCTGTGCCTGGCTTGCAGATCTGGACGCCACCGGAGAATGGAAGACGACTTTCCGCCAAATCGCCATAGAGCTGGAACCCTCGCCCGACGCACTGCCTCCGACCGTCTGGCGTGACCGCTACGTCCGTTTGATGTACGAACGCATGCAACACGAACAGGAACGCTTTAACATCATCATGCGCTTCCTGACTGACGGATCCTGTCTCAGTGCCAATCTCGACTATTACTTCGGATTCCCCAGTTCCCCGTGCGGTCACTGTTCCGCCTGTCGGAATGACCAGATGAAAATCCCAGAAACACGCCCTGCTACCGCCATGACGGACGAAGAACGCCTGGCCCTGGCAGAACTCGTTGCCCGCAACTTCCCTTCGCTGGCCCGGGCGGAACAACTCACACGCTTCCTCATCGCCCAGCCCGGCCCGGCCGCTATGCGGGCCAGGCTTTGGAGCCACCCTCTCTACGGAGCGCTGGCACACCTTCCATGGGATGACGTATGGACGGAAGCCTACGCCATTCTGGGGCGTTAAATGTAATAAAGAAAGCCTACTCCGAGGCCGGCAAAACAAGCTACTTAACCCTGCAATTCCCGCCTCAATTTATCAATGTCGGACTGGAGCAACTTCTTTTCAATGCCATCTCTTTGGCGTTTGAGACGATCCGTACGAATCTTCTCGGGAGCCAGTTCGGGACGCTGAAAGGGATTGTTGTCTCCGTACTTCGACCAAGGGCCCGGCTTGATCCGGTGGAAATCTACAAACCGCCAATCGACAACGGCATGCCCTCCCTTGATGCCGAGGTGGTCACGGACGGCAGGAGAAATATCAATTCCCGCCCCGAAATTGGCCTTGTTCTTCGGAGGAGAATCTCCGAATACATACTCCCAGTCTTCCGTGGTAAACGGGCCGCAATCCTCCCATTGGGCAAAACAATATTTACCATTGTACCAGATCTGAACCCACTTGCCCTTGCAAACGCTCTTGCCCGGTCGTTCGAAATCCCGGTTGAACCACGGGATCACGCGCGACGCCTCCGGCTTGTGACGCCCCTTGGAAACATCATTGTACGGTAAGGCAACGTAAAACGGATTCTGTTTGGGAATAAATCCCGCCGGCCTATTCAATCCGCGTTTCGTCGGATCCGGATCGTCAAACCCTCCGAAACTATCCTGCCAGGAAGCATCCCAGGAACTCTTGTCATTGGAAACGGGATTGCGACACGTAGCACTTTCTCCGACCCAAAAAACCGTAGCTGTAATGTTTTTCCGCCAGGGATAAACCCCGTTAACGATGGAAGTCCGGCTTCTGGGTTCTATAATCGGTACCTTCGGGACAGCGGAGTGCGCTCTTCCGGACGAACCTGCCGATGGCATGGAAGATGTTGATACCCGGGGTGATGGCGAGGAGGGGACATTCCGGCGTGTCGGTACGGCCACAATAGGACCTTTCACCTTCCCCTCTGGAGAAGAAGGGGAAGACTGGATATCTGCATAGGATGTACCAATCAGGATGAGAACTGGAATGAAAATGCGCATCTACGGGGGAATTACCAACGTCGTATTGTGGACGGTGCGCTGTCCTTGGCAGGAACGGGATAGTCGGACGTATAATGCAGGCCACGGCTTTCCTTGCGCCTGATTGCGCAATCCACGATAAGTGATGCTACGGCAATCAGGTTCCTGAGTTCAAGTATTTCCGGCGTAATTCTATATCCCCAATAAAATTCTTTGACTTCCCGGTGCAGCATGCGCAAGCGGGCCGCTGCCCGCTTGAGGCGCTTGTCCGTCCGGACGATGGAAACGTAATCCTGCATCAGCGTACGGATTTCATCCCAATTGTGATAGATGATGGCAAGCTCATCGGGCAGAGCCGTATCGCCATGGTGCCATTCCGGAATCGGATATTCGTGGGGTTCACCACGCCCCAGAGGAAGTTTGGTCAACATCGACTTCAAAGAACGTTTGGCTATAACGACACATTCCAGAAGGGAATTGGAAGCCAAACGGTTAGCGCCGTGTAATCCTGTACAGCCCGTTTCTCCGGCAACGAAAAGACCTCTCAGAGTAGACTGACCGTTGATATCCGTCAAGACACCGCCGCACTGGTAATGGGCAGCCGGGACAACCGGAATCGGTTCATGTGCAGGATCAATACCGTACTTGCGGCACGTTTCATAAATCAAAGGGAAGCGTTCCTCTACAAAGCCCTCGGGCTTATGGGAAATGTCGACAAACACGCACGGACTGCCTGTCCGCTTCATCTCCGAATCAATGGCTCGCGCCACAATGTCGCGGGGAGCCAGGGATTTGCGTTTGTCATAGCGGGACATGAATTCCTGTCCGTCCGCACCGATCAGCACCCCTCCTTCACCGCGCACGGCCTCGGAGATCAGAAATGAGCGGGACTCCGCCCCTTCGGCTCGCTTGTTGTAGAAACAAGTGGGATGGAACTGGACAAACTCCATGTTGGAAATTGTCGCCCCGGCACGCCAAGCCATCGCGATGCCGTCGCCCGTAGCAGAATTCGGATTGGTCGTGTACTGATACACACGACCAGTACCGCCAGTTGCCAACAAAACGCGGTCGGAACGGAAAATATCCACATCTCCCGTCTCACGATTCAGAACGTAGGCTCCCAACACGCGATCTTCCGTCACGAGGCCCAGCTTGCCCGTCGTAATCAAGTCGATTGCAAAATGGTGTTCCAACAGCGTAATATTAGGGGAACGTTTGGCTGCTTCAAGCAGTTTGGTACTGATTTCCAATCCCGTCGTATCCTTTGCATGCAGGATCCGGCGATGCGAATGCCCGCCCTCGCGTCCGAGTTCGTAATGATGATTTTCTTCCTGGTCGAAGGCAACTCCCCAGTCAAGCAACTCGCGAATGGCATCCGGCGCTTCCTCCACAATAACGCGGACAGCACTTTCATCGCAAAGTCCGGCACCGGCTACCAATGTGTCTTCGATATGCTCTTTAAACGAATCGTCCTTGTCCATCACGGCGGCAATACCGCCCTGAGCCTTCGCGGAACTCGATTCGAGCGCACTGCTCTTCGTAATAACAACCACGCTGCCATATTTGGCAGCCCTTAAGGCAAAACTCAATCCGGCCACACCGGATCCAATGACGAGGAAGTCGCTTGTTCTCATGTGTTGAACTCCGGGGGCGACTCTACGCCCCCCTCCGGGACAAGTCACGCCTCAATTACACTCAATCCGGTACCATACGGGAGAAACAATATATCTCCCCGATGTCTACTTCTCCCCATTCATCTTCCCGATCACTCCCGGAAACGGGATAAGAAAGACGATTCCATACGTTTCCTCAACCTTCTATAAAAGTAACGAATACGGTCTTTTGGCTGGAAATTGAGACAGAAACAGGATAATCCCTGCACAATGAGACCGCGCGGAAACGATCACAATGCCCGTCAGAACAAGCATGTCAACCCGGCACCGACAATTGCCGTCAGGGCACTGGGAGAAGAGGTCTTGGAAGATATCGTCCGTGCCAAAACCATCCCTCTCCTCCTGATTCTTGACTGTATCCAGGATCCGCACAATCTCGGCGCCATCTTGCGGACGGCGGATGGCGCAGGCGTCGACGCCGTCATTGCCCCCAAAGATAAATCCGTCGGGATCACGGACACTGTACTCCGCGTCTCCGTCGGAGCTGCGGAAAAAGTCCCGTTCGTCCAGGTCACCAATCTGGTTCGTACAATAAAAGAACTCAAAGACCTGGGAGTCTGGATCGTCGGCACATCCGACAAGGGAGACCGCAACCTCTACGAAATGGATTTTACCGGGCCGACGGCTCTCGTCATGGGAGCGGAAGGCGACGGCATGCGTCGCTTGACGGAAGAAAATTGCGATTTCCTCATTCGCATTCCCATGAAGGGATTCGTGCCCTGCCTCAACGTATCCGTAGCAACGGGCGTCTGCCTCTATGAAGCCGTCCGCCAGCGTTCCCTGAAAACCGAATGAAGAAAGACCTGCCCGCCCTTCCCGGCCAAACCATCCGGTTCATCTCCGACCTCCACCTCGGGCATGCCAAATCCGCTATCCGCGATGTGGAACAGATACGCTTCCTGCTGGAAGGATGCCGGATACTTGTCATCTGCGGGGATTTCTCCGAAACTCGGGAAGAAGACTTCCTGGAACGCGCCGGGAAACTGCGCCGGGACTTCGAAACCATGTGCTCCGAGGCTGGCGTCGAATTGATCATCCTGGCCGGCAACCACGACCCCGATGAAGAACACAGCGTTCTTACCTGCCTGGATGGTCGCATCGCCGCCCTCCACGGCCACTGCCTCTTCAAACAGGTCTCCCCCTGGGGACGTGAGTACCTGAACAACAAGGCTCTGTACAAGCGCACCATCCGCGAGTACAAGGATGCGGATATCAACCTCGAACACAGGATGGAACTCGCCAGAACCATCGCCAAGCTCGTTCTGCCGCCAACCTGCCCTGAAGATCCGGCCAAGGTTCCGACATGGAAACGCTCCAAACCCGTTCGCTTCTTCCAGCACGCCTGTTGGCCTCCGGAAAGGCCGCTTCAGATCCTCCGCGCCTGGCTCATGATGAGAAGCCGCATTAAAGACTTTCGCAAACGCTTCCTACCGGAAGCCGAAGTCATCTGTTACGGTCATCTCCACCGCCGCGACATCCACTTCTCCCAAGACAAACTCTACGTCAACCTCGGCGCTCTTTTCCAATACGCCTCAGGCTACGCCGTAGAAGTCAAAGACTTCTCTCTGGAAGTCCGTGAAGTATCTGCCGACGGTTGGGGGCAAACAGCCTTCCGGCACACCATTCGCCCGTTGAACGAATAGCCTCTTACTGCCCGGCATGAAGGGATACTCCCTTGAACATTCAAAGTGAATGGAAAAGCTACCTTACCCTGGACAGCAAGATAGGGTATCGCCACGAGCACATCTTCTCTGGCTTTGCCATTATATACAAATAGTTCGGTAAAACTTGTTTTTCTCTGTTTGTCAAAATCGTATGCCAATGAATAATAGTCGTTTGTAAGGAATTCACAGTTCCTTGCACAAACAAACGACCAATAACGCATATGGACTGCATATTTGAATATTACCGAACATTCCCAGGTTTCTTCTTGGAACAGAAAACTCAGAAGGAGAATTTGTGATGAAATGCGTATTAATTTCATCGCCGGGCGAATTTCTGGAAGGAGCTGCCGCTCTTCATGGTGCCGGGTATGAGATTCTGCCCTATCCATCTATCCGGAACACGTCTTGCCTGACGGATGCCAAAGAACAGGAAAGTGCCCGCTACTTGGGCAGAAACCCCGCCTCGGTCGAACGTTCCCATGTTCGTTCGCTGAGAGCCTCGTTTATACGGATGCTGAGAGATCATCGCTTTGACGATGATGATATGGTCATTTTCGGGGAAAGCGACGCCTACCCGCAAATTGACAATGCCCGTTTGGAATCCGCCCTGAAACAGGAATTGGCATCCCATCCGGAAACAGATATTTTCCGGCTGTTTTTCTATTTTTCATCACACCCTTGTGCTGGCGTAACAGAAGAAGAATTTCCTGTCTTTACCCCCTTTCAGACGAAATCTCGAGACCCGGATTGCCCGTATGTGTGGGGGACACATGCCATGGTCATCCCTGCCCGAAGCCGGGAACGAGTCGCCCGAGTCTTTTCTCACTACCGTCTGCCAACCGACATTGCCTTGGGTGCGGCAGCTCATTTTGGAGAACTCAATATCCGGGTTTCCAGACATAATCTTTTCTATCAACGTCAACGCACCAGATCCATGAGCAACCGGTACATTAACAGCTGTATCCTCTTCCGCATGGATAAGGAGGAACAAACCCGGAATTCCCTGATCCGTTTACTGAAACAATCGTATCCCGGTTTTCATGTGGCTGTTTCACCCGAAGATCCCTCCGACTCATTCCGTCTCCATCTCTCATCCCTGTTCCATAAAGAAATCCAGCAGGGGTGCGTTTCCCTGATATCCTCTCAATTCCATTCCCGCCCCTCGCCTTTCCAATGGTTTCTTCCCGAGAAATCAATCGAAGCATTCGACTTGTTCATTCCTGTAGAAACATCAGAACTTCCCGACCCTGCTTATTTCCGTTCGATTCACGAATTCCATCAACTGTTACCAAACGGTTTCAGCAGCTACCGGGGAAACTCCCCGTCCGGCGGACTTCTTTCTCCCGTTTTGAGTCGGAAAGTCATGATGCAGTTACGCCGTTACACTCAAACGGATCAGATGGACATTTCCGCCGTCATGCAACGCTTCGGCTGTTGCGACCACCTTCCTTTTGATGAAAACAACCCCTCTTTAACTTCCTGATTGCAATGAATCCTGCATCTTTATTGGAAGGAAAACCGAAAATCGCCTTTGCCGATTTCTGGCCCAATTTCGATCTTCGCCGTAACATACTTTCCTTCATCCTCCAAACCCGGTTGAATGCCGTGCTTGAAGATGATCCCTCACATGCGGATGTCCTGATCTATTCCGTCTTTGGCGACAGTCACCGCTCTTTCCGGGGGACCAAGGTCTTCTATACGGGAGAATCACTCATGCCCCTGTGGAACGAATGCGACTATGCATTGACGTTCATGCACGATGGAAGTGGAGCACCGGAGCGGCATTTTCGTCTACCCCATTGGATGTTCTGCAACTATATCCTGAATTCGGGCAGGATTGAACAATTTCCAAATGATTCGAAATCTCTTGTCCTCCGGCATCGAAAGTTTTGCAACTTTGTCTATTCCAACGGAAAAGCCAGTGAACGCATCCTCTTTCTGAAAACGCTGTCACGATACAGACATGTCGATTGTGCAGGCAAATGCATGAATAATATGGGAATATCCGCATCAGACAAACTCGAATTCTGTTCCGGATACAAATTTACAATCGCTTTCGAGAATTACCCTTCTCGCGGGTATGTCACCGAAAAACTTACCGATGCTTTGGCGGCCGGGAGCCTTCCGATCTACTGGGGAGCTCCAGACGTCATCCAAGATTTCAATCCCAGGAGATTTGTCCACGCACGGGATTTTCGCAACTTCGACGAATTGTCCGATTACATCCGTTACTTGGATCAGAATGAAGAAGCCTATCTATCCTATTTTCGGGAACCGATTTTTACGAAAGGACAAATGAACATAGGGAATTACAAGGCTGAAATAGAAGCTTTTTTCCGGCATTTGATCTCCACTGGTTCAATCCGAGCAACAACGCCAGGGCCACCTTTTATCTCCGAAGGTTTCATTCTCCATAACTATCCCATGATGCCCAGATATGACGACGGCAAACCATGGCTCAACGAGGTTAAAGATCCCGGACTACCATCGGATGCCTCCGGCGAAAAACCGTTCCGCATCGCGGCGTGTATCTCCTCCTACAAACGAGTAGAGGATTTTTTAAGGCAGATTTTATGCATGATGCACCAGAGTTATCCCCATTTGCATGTCTTCGCCGCCTTAAAGGGAGTACCGCCATCAGTAGCGGAAGAATTGGTATTTCCGTATGTCCAGCCTTTCATTGATGCAAAGAAATTGACGTTGCGTCTGTTTCCCAACAAGGATCAGCTTTCCAATTTCCTCGATACGGTGAAAGACATCGATATTTCCGGTTACGACTTGTTCGCCAAAATCGATGACGATGATTTCTACTGCCCGGACTACATGCGTCACATCAGCGATTTTCATGCAACTCTGCCGGAAGGGTATTCAAGCTGGTACCGGGCGGGAGGACATGCTCTTAAGAGATCGGACGGAATTCCCATTCTGTGCCGGACAAATCCATTATGTACCGGAGCTGCCCAGGTCATGTCGGCGCGTATCATCCAGGAATTGTTAATTCTGGAAAAGAATCCTGGCCTGTTAACTACAATGTTGGAAAAATGCCGGAGACAAACCGGATTTGGATCCATCGGTTTCGCCGAGGATCAGTTGTTCAAGTCTCTCATGATAGATTACGGCTGCGGCAACATCGCTCCCTTCCTGGAACGCCGGGGCATTCGGCAACACCTCATCATTCAGCATAGTAACTCATCTGTCATGAGAGGAGGAATGCTCTCCCAGGAATTCCGGCAATGCAATCGGATTCCAAATGATGAAATAAACCATGAACTCATTGTCGATCTGATCCACGACAAATGGACCTCTAGTGCAAGACTATTTCAAGGAAGGGCAAAAAGACTGGATAACTCTCAGGAGGAAGCGGATATTGTATCCTCCTCTCCTCTCGAGATTTCCCTGAAATGGGACCATTGGGGCACGGAGACTTTCACGCAAGAGACACCGGGGAGATACAGGCTACAACAATAAGATCCAACTTTGTTCTATGAACGTTACCTCCGCATCCCGCCGGTTCCCCGTCACGGAACCGGCGGTAAATATCGGTATCGTCTAGGAAATCAAGTTCCTTCTATTTTTCCAAAAGAATGAACATCCCCTTACCACCCTTCAAGGACAGGGTAGAAGACAAGTCAATGGAGGCTTCCATATTCTGAATCCCTGGCATATCGGGCAGGGATGCCTTACCGGGTACAAAACCCAGTTTCCCGGCATCCAGCGTCAGGACCGTATCCACATCCTTGTTCGTCCAGTTGGCCAGGACGACCAGAGCCTTGTCCTTCATCACATATGCCGTTGCTTTAACATCGGGAGATGAGGCAATGACCGGACAAGAGGGATTCCAGTAGCCCAGCATCCTCGCCTCCGCCATGTTCAAGGCATCGTAGATTTTCCAGATGGACGAAGAATCTCCGCTCCATCCCAGGCGCGGAGTCATACCGTGGATCATACCCCGCCAGTAATTATGGCTGTTGAGAGTTTCACTCATGATGCCGAACGGGATACCCGAGATTTCCACCATCCAGAAGTCGGGAGAACTGTTAGGAGAAAATCCTTCCCCGATCCACAGGCGATCAATAAACGGAAACAGATCGGCATAGATCAACAGAGAGTTGGCATAGCCGGCCCAGGCATTCATGTGGTTCCAACTGTGCATGTCCACGGAACGGCGTTTGCCGTCCGCATCCAGCACTCTGCGGCCACGCTTCATGGACTCGCGGTCAAGAGCGCTGTCGTCGATGTAGATACCGTCCAGGCCAATGTTACGAACCATCCAATCGAGCCCCTCCAGATAATAATTGTTCCACCGGGAATCCGGAGTTGTCAGAACGGAAAGATCCATTTCTCCCGCATATTTGCCGTGGTTGAAGGCATTGTGCCAAGCCGGGACAAAATGCGTTCCGAAATTGTCTACGAGCCACTTGTCCGGTCCTTTGGGGTTTGTCACCGTCGTAGCATCCTTGCCGGGGCCGTCCATGATTATCTCTCCACCTAGGCTGCGCATAGCCCATATTTCGGGGATTTTGATGCTGATTTCGCGGGTGGTATAATAAGCTTTAACCTTCAGTCCTTCCTGATGAGCTTGCCCGATGAAGGATTTGAGATCTCCGACAGACGCATCGTAGTAGGGGTAGTTAATAAAGGGATAAATGTCCTTTTTGTGGTGGATGTTGATGATATTTGCCCCTTTGTCTCGGGCAGCCTTTACATACTCGGAGCTGACGTCGGAATTACTGTGATAATACCGTTCCTCCACCTGGTGTTTCCAGTCGAGGGGTTTCACGGGGGTTATTAACAATTCCATATTGAAATCAAGCGATTTACCAGCCTTAAGCGTACGCGGTCCCGTGAAAATCCCGGCCAGAACCTTCCCCTTGCCATCCGGAGCAATCCTGATCCCTCCCTCGCCTCCGTTGCCCCAAGATTCCGGAAGTCTCAGTCGCCCATACTTGTAATACACGTTGACGAGAGGTCGTTTATAACCATCCCCCTTGAAAAGCATGCGCATTCCCGCATTCACATTACCGATCCAAAAGGAATCCTGATGTTTTTTCTCTACATTCCACTTCCAATCAATTCCCTTTTCAGGGAAAAATCCCCCCCGTCGCCCCAGCCCCATGAAATATTTGGAAGCATATTCCGTAAACGGTACTTCGAGACGGACATCCTTGACGTCCAAATCGCGATCGGACTTCAAATTCAACCGGATATCGGAAAAACCGTCGAATTCGAATGTTCCCGTACAGATCAATTCCATTCCGCTGCCAACCGATTGAGCCGTCCATACAACTTTGCCGTCCGATTCCCGGGCCACTTTGAGTTCTCCGGAAGTCCACGTCACCGGTCCCTTGTCGGTTTCAACAACCAGGCGCATACCATCGGCAAGAATATCGTTCTGCGCCCGAGGGATGAGCGTGTTGGCCTCATTGTAGAATGTCCGGGCCATGGAAGGCAGTCCATTCCGTCCCAGCCTTAGGACACCACCCAAATACTGGATATCAGTCCCGCTCTCAGAAGGTATGACTGCCAGCGAAGTATAAGGAACCGTCGGTTTATCTCCGTGTCCGATAGAAGAATTCAACCAACGCAGGCGGGACATCCGGTACCCTTCGTCATCTCCATGCGCCCGAACCGGGAGCCCCTGGACATCCAACGTCACGGCGACCGTTCGGGATAGCCCTTCTCGGGGAGTAATTGTCACCGTCCCCTTGTATGGGCCGGAAGCGCTATCCGGGATATCCACACCGATCCATAACGATTGAAGGTTTCCCCGGACGACATTGACGGCACGATGAAACGGTTTTCCGTAGACATCCACGCCGCCGGCATTGAAACACGTCATCCCTCTGGGGGAAATTTCCTGTCCCTCGTCATTCTTCAGTGGAGAAAACTCGACGCTAACGTCCTTCATGTCAGCACGAGCTGCAAACAAACCAAGCTGATAGACAAAATACTCCCCGGGACTAGTCTTTACCGTCAAGACACCACGCCGCAAAGAAGACATATCCGCCCACCTCTTCGGCAATATCCGGGAATCTCGCAACGCCATTTCCCGTTGATCCGGAAAACAGAACCATTGCGCTTCCGGTTCGCTTTGTATAAGAGCCTCCATGGCCTCCGTAGAAGCACCCACTCGCATCGGGGAATCTTCCTCGCGAATCGTCCCCTGGTGCTTCAAATCCTCGAAGGCATTGGTAATACCGGTGTCGGCCGCACCCGCTATCCAGGTACAGCACAATGTCAAAGAGATCAGAGATTGATACATTTCAAACCAAATATACGCTCCAATTCACGTAATTCTATCCTCTCCCTCTAAAAATGTACTTAGAACGTGAAGCTGGCACCGATCCCGGCAGATTGATTCGTACTCTTGTCCGCTGCTTCAATCCGGTACCGCGCAGACAATGTCCAATCCGGAGACAAGGCACAAGCAGCCGACACCTCCAAACGCAACGCCACATTCCCCGGTTCGCTTCCCGTAGCCGCCCAGGGAATAGCACCATTAGCAGATACACGCGCTTCCGGAGCATCGCGGGCAATATCCGGAAGGACGGCAGCCTCGGCATGAAGGGTCACTCCCTTACCGGCCAGAGATGTAGCATGGCTGATACCAGCCCCAAGCCGGGCACGCAACACCGACATGGAAACATCACGAAAGTCGTAAGTATACCGGCTGCCTTTCAGTGAAAAATCATCCTGTGAGGCATCAATGTACTGGAATCCGGCAAATATGTTTACATGCGTCCGTTCGGATACGGCATGGATCCAATCCGCACGCATATCAAACATCCAGGCAGAACCATCCCAGGACCCCTTGCATGCGTCTCCAGCTAAATCCGGAGATTGGAGCACTCCGTCGACCGATGATGCGGCATACCCAAATACCGTACTCAGAATCAATACATCGCGTTTCTTGGCAAAGCACAGAACATCTGCATACAAGGCACCCGACATCACGTCCTGATCGGAATCACCCAGACCACCGGACATCTTGTTCTTGCCGGAAACCGTACCGAACGATGCCCCCAGAGACCAACGTCCGTCAACATTCCAGTCGGCGCCCATATTAAGACCGTGAGCCTGATAGTCATATCCATGGATTATCCCGTCGTCGCTCAAATTAAAGAAATGGCTGACCGTCGTCATCCAAACGGATCCTCCTCTCCGGGAATCCCCCATCCTGATCCTGGAATATCCATCGCGACCTCGAATCGAATCAGCCATGGAACCCAGTTCCAATGTTGTTGACCATAGGGTATTGGACGTTATTTCACCGATTCCGACCGGAGCTCTGGATCCATCATCGGGGTTCGGAAGAGGTGCTCCGGAAAGATAGGCAAAAATATCACGCGTCACTGTCGTTATGCGACCGTCGCGGAACAGGATGTCCAGTTTCCCTCCGTCCAGCACAGCCTGCCCTGAAGCAGACAAACCAGGAGACACCACGACGGGTCGGACATCCAGCAAGGATTCCGATACCCCGGACAAGTCCAAACGCATGGCCAACAAGCCTCCGGGCATCTGCACAAACGAGGCTCCATCGCCCAGTGAAAGCACCGGATGCACGGCATCCGCCTGCATCATAGCGTCCGTCATCCGGAAATTCAGGAAAAGAGCCTTTTGGGACACTCCGGGCAAGACTACAAAGTCACCGCCCAGCTTCACAAATCCGTCAATCGTCAAGTTACTGCCATTTTCCGCCATCAGCGAAGCCCCCAGGCGTAAACCATCGCGCATCGTGTATTCTGCTCCAGTTGCCAGCTTCAAATTGGCTCCCAGGACGGCACCGTTGGCGATATCGAGCTGGTTCCTGCCAGTCAGTACCACATCGCCAGTCAAGGCTGTATTACCTGCGACGGACAATTTGGAGGAATCATTCAGCACCAGAGCACCAAAAACGCCGGAGCCCTGCCCAAGCACCATCGAAGCACCATCGCAGACACTGACATTGCCCTTCAGGACAGAATTCCCAGCAATCGTTAGATTTCCTCCCTGTTCCAGGCTGTAATTTCCGGCAACTGTCGTTTCACCCGAAACGCGCACTACTCCACCAGAAAGGATCCGAACATCGCCTTCAACGCCGGAACTGGCTTCCAGAATCAGCGTTCCTCCATGCCCCACTGACACATCTCCGTAGTAACCGGTAGATTTCTGCTGAGAATTTCCCTTCTTTAGGAGAAGGGAGGCACCATCCTTCAACACAGTCTCCGAACCAGAGGTCAAATTGCTTCCTGCCTGGAGAATCGTTTGAGAAGACGAATGGGCAACCAATCCGGCAATGGATAAATTACCTGCCGTCTCTAACGTCCCGCGGTTAATGAGAGAGCCTTCTACAGCAGCCGCTGTTCCATCGGCAACTAGGACGAGTGCATTGGAAGCCTCGTTGTCAATGTCTCCCTGCATGCGGATGGTTCCTCCACCCGGCCTATCCAATGTAACAGTTTTCCTCCCGGACAAGGTATCGGCAATTTGCAGGGGACCGACTCCCAGTGCCGAATCGACAGTCAAAAGCAAGCCTCCCTGTTCCAACACCGTCCCTCCCGTATACTCATTCCTCACGCCTACTTCCAACACACCGAAACCGGTCTTCACCAGCTTTCCGCCGCCAACGAGAGAACCCGTCCCCGTCAGGCATACATTCTTGTTGCCGGAGACAATTACCCTTCCCGGCTCCACTCGCCCGACAACAGTCAACGTGCCGCCATTGACAATAGAAACGCGGTCACCGTTGTGAAAAGCATTATCCGGATTGGATGTCCCTCCCCAGCGATCTCCCGCATCCAAGACCCCCCATGTCATGGAACCTGAACCACCTGCATCCCAAGATAAATCTTCGGCCTTTCCGACAACAGTCAGCAGGACTTTATTCCCTTCGGATGAGGAGACGATGTATTCGGATCTCGTTCCTTTATCCTGAACGCCAAGCAGGTTCAATTCGCCAGCCAGCCCCCCGTAAGTCAACAGGGTATATGTCCCATCGCGCGTCAGGGTCACATCAATATCTACCATCGTTTGCCCGGTTACGGACAAGGTTCCCTTCACGTCGACTAAATCAAGAATTCCCCCGGCGGACGTATAACAAAGAGTACCGCCTCCAAGAACCAGATCCCCATCAATTGTCATTTTCCCAACGGCTGAATCGGCAACATGGATTCCACCACCCTGTCCCATTTTCAGATTACCGGAAATATCCACGGCAGCCGTACCGGTCCGTCCGGCATTAAGAGAGTTACCGTTTTCCAGCACCCAATCCGTATTTCCGGTAAGATCCAGTCTACCTCCGGAATGAATGTTCAAGTCTCCCAGAGCCTTGCCCTGCATGGCAAATATGCCTCCGGACTGTACATTGACATCGGAAACGATTGACGAATTCCCAGACAGTACCAGCTTGCCTGCTTCTACCACCGTCGTCCCCGAGTAAAGCTGAGTACCGGAAAGAGTAGCCGTGCCGGTACCCGTTTTTGACAAACCGGCCAATCCCGTCAAAACCGTCCCGACATTACCGGACCGGAGTTCATACGCATCAGCCGACAGGGAACCGCCGGATACATTTCCGCCATCCACTACAAGAGAAGCCGCCTGTGCCACTCCGGAAATCGAAAGAGTGCCGTATATCGCTGTTAGAGTACCACGGAATGCCCTCGCATTCATCAAGGTTCCTGTTCCTCTTACATTCAATGCGTTAGCGACGGATTTGCCGTTCAAATCCAAAATACCACCCTGTAAAGAAATCGCGGATGAACCGAAAGAAAGCCCCCCTCCGGCAACAAGACGCCCCGCAGTCAGGACCGTTCCTCCGGAATAGGAATTGGATGTATTCATCGTCAATGTTCCGGATCCCGACATCGTCAGACTTCCGGCTCCGGCGATCATTCCCGTGCCCAGAAACGTCACATTGCCGGAAGTAGTTGCCAAAACGCTTCCCGGCGTCACCGTATTACGGATCGTCACCTGTCCCGCGCTGTCGAATACGACATTGTCTCCCGTGTAGAATCGGGAGTCGGGATGAGAATCTCCGGCTCCTGAAACAATCCATGTCCTGTCCCCCTGTTCTTCCCAGATACCGTTCCCGGCAGACCAGGCCAACGTCAGCGGAGAACCATCCACAATCAATTTCAGCGTTCCGGCATCACCTCGCAGGTAGTAATCGGTCCGTCCTTTACCGGAACGAACCACGGATGAATCCGTCAACTGCAGAAGCGATATATCCCCGGACAAGGCAAGGTAGTCCATCAAATCATATTCGCCGCGAGAATAGTTACCCAGATCCAGAGTCAGATCCGTTGTCCCCAGCACAGTGAGAGTACCGCCTACATTCACCAATTCATTAATTCCTAACAGAACATTGCCTCCATTAAACGTCAGACTACCCGAAATATCTAGTGTTCCATTAACATCGAGTACGGCTCCCTCAGTTGTGGACAGACTGCCCGCAATATCATTCCAAGTGCCTGATGCATGCCCGGCGGCAAGCGTTTGTCCAGGGCGGAGAGCCATCCCTGTCGCATTTGTTCTCAAAGAACCGCCGTCTTCAATCGTTATATTTTTCCAGACACTACCGGACACGTCCAGTACAGCCCCGGAACGGACCGTCACGGACGAGTTTTCCAACGATCCCGCAACGTTCAACAGACCGTCGGCAACAGTCGTCATTCCACTATACGTCTGACTGCCGCCCAGAATCACTGTTCCGGAACCTTCCTTATTCAAAGTACCGGCACCGGACAAACGAGAAGAAACAGTTCCGGAGCAGACGATAAATACGGAAGCCTCCAGAATCCCTCCTGATACACTGCCCTGATCCAGCAACAGAGAATCAGCCCTAGCCGTACCCGATACAGTCAGTGCCCCTCCCTTCCCGATCATCAGACTTCCCTTGTGGAAGCCGGCATTCAACAATGAAGCCGTACCTCTGACTTCCAGATCATTATTGGTTGTCTTGCCATTCAGATCCAGAGTACCTCCCTCCAGATAAATTCCTCCAAGGCCAAATGCAGAAGCAGAACCGGCTACCAAGCGGCCTGCCGAAAGTATTGTTCCTCCCCGGTATAAATTAACCCCGTTCAAAGCCAGTGTCCCCGAACCAATTTTGGAGAGGCTTCCGGTGCCGGATATGGCATTGTTTAAAGACACTGTATCGGACCGGTTCCATCTGAGTATGCTATCGTTCTCTATGGAGCCGCTCCCCAACGACCCGGTAGTGCCACCTTCTCCGACACTCAGAATCCCTCTCCGAATCACGGTCTTTCCTCCGTACGTGTTCATGCCGGACACAACCAAAGTCCCGGTTCCATTCTGAATCAAATCGCCTTTGCCGGACACGGCATTTGCCAGAACGTATTCATTCGAACGGTTGATTTCCAGGATCGAATCATTCACTACACTACCCGATCCCAGCTTGCCGGTTGTTCCGCCATTGCCAAGTCTCAACGTTCCATTAATAATTGTCGTCGTACCCGTATACGTATTGGTACCGGTCAGCACCATCGTACCGGCACCGGCCTTCGTAAATGCCCCTACGGCAGCATTGGAATTGATGATTCTTGAAGACACCAGCAAATCGGCATCCGCAGCACCATCATCAACTTCGAATCTCGTACTGTTTTCATCGCGAAGTTTGAGTGCAACGTTGGCAATTTCCGACGATTTGGCGGACGCCTTCACTCTGATGACGGAATCCGTCCAGACATCGAAATTGCCGGAGGAAACACCATCGATAACACCACCCGTCAAATTAAATACTGTCTTTTTGAAGGTCTGATTACCGCTGTCGACCAAATGCAGTGTTCCTCCGTTCAGATTGATCGTACTCACGCATTTGTTGTCGCCATTGTATCCGAGGCTATCTCCAGATTTCAAATTTACCCGCCCGGAACTATTGATTGTTAAAATTCCGCGAATCATCCCCTCACTTCCCATGTTATATTTGCCAAGCTCCAGAATACCCCCATTTACGGTTGTTCCCCCCGAATAAGTTGAATGGGCAAGAGACATGGTTCCGGTCTGATTCTTTACAAGAGATCCCGTCCCTGAGATGGAAGCATCTACACGAAAGTTGCCGGTCCTGTCAAAAACGATCATGGCATTGTTAACAATGTCCCCGGATCCCGCACTTCCGGACGCCATGCCGTTGCCTATCCTGAGGATCCCTTCTTCAATTAATGTGCCCCCCTTGTATGAATTGGCACCCGTCAACACCAGTGTTCCACTTCCTTTTTTCGTCAAGACTCCCCCTCCATCAATCGCTCCCGACTGGATCACTTCACCTGTACGGTTGAATACAAGGTTTCCCTCATTCAGTACCTCTCCCCCGCCAAGAGTTCCCGTCGAACCACCCGAGCCCACCTGAAGAGTCATCCCCGAGTAAATTTCCGTCTTACCCCTATACGAATTATCTGCCTGTAAAACAAGGATCCCACCCGTTCCCAAACCCTGTGAATCAAAAACAAGCCCTCCCGTCCCAGACAAATTTTTCACAATCGTCAGAGTACCGGAACCACCGAAACGGAATCCTCCCGTCTCCGAAGTTAAAGTACCACTCAGCGTTACCTTCCCGGTCGTTCCCAAAGCAACTGAATTCAGCCCCAGGGAACCAAAATTGTAATCGCTTGCCGAATCAGCACCAAAATAGAGAATCCCACTAGAATCGCCATAAACATGGGCCATCGCTTCGGCGGGACTATTCCCGAGGTCAAAACCGTTGCCGTATTCCACAAGTATATTCTTCGTCTTCGATCCCAGAGCACGAATATCGGTATAGAACAATTCCATTCCCGAACTCAGCACAATGTTCCCATCGAATCCGCTCGCGGCATCGCTATTATAAATATTGGTCAAAATCAATCTCCCGGAATTGGCACCATTTCCGACATACAGTGTACCGGAACCGGACAATTTAAGATTCAACGTCAGCTCACCACCGCCTCCGCCCAGCCTCCAACCTCCATCAGTTGTCCAGGGAGCCAGGGAGTCCGTCGTACCCAACGTCCCGAGTGCCGTCGCATCCGCCGTACCCAGATTCAAATCATTCCAACCGGAAAGCAGGGGAACATTGTCAATCTTTCCGGAATTCAGGACATACGTACCGGTAGAAGTCTCGTCGATTCTATTCAGCACGGAAGCAATCTCCGTATTGTCCACTCCCAGTACGCCGCCCTTTTCCACAAGCCAATCGCCGATTCCCGTCCCCAGTGCCTGGAGAGACACTGCCTTGACAAGACCTTCTGACACCTTTTTGGAACCACTCATGGAACTCCTTTCCCCAGCCAACACCAACGTACCGGTTCCGGTCTTGGTCAACAGGCCTGCTCCCGTCACTTGCCCCTCCTGACGAGCCGCTCCCTGCCGGATATCCGCCAAATATGCGGAAAGGCTCCCTTGCAAGACAATATCCCCCTTTTGCAAGGACGATTCCCTGATTGCATAAGAACCAGAATTCGAAACATATATATGAGAATGAACGATAGAATGCGCTCCAGCCCGAAAGAGAGCCCCTCCCTTGACACTCACGTTACCCGTATTGAACACGGCATCCTGCCAGTCATTCGGATCCACATAACCCGCAGCATGAATCGTCGGAGAACCATCCACGGAAAGTGTCCCTCCATTAACAGCCCAGCTCCCCCTGTTATCCACATCGCCGGAAAGCGTCCAAACAGCTTGCTCCGAAGATGGAGCAACAACCACATTCAGCAACCCGGCAGCAGAAGAACCTCCGTCAGTAAAACTCCCGAGATACGTCGATGTTCCCCCAGAATATGTCCAGGTAGATGTCGAAGACGGTTTCAAATTGGCAAATACCGCCCCATTGTCCAAATGCGTAATGGTCGATACCGCCATGTCCGTTCCGTACAAATCGAGAATTCCGCCACGGTGGCCGAAAACAATTCCGTTGCGTATCTGCCCTGCGGACATCAGACGTACAATGACATTGCCGCCATTGAGTTTCACGCTTTCAGCAGCAGCTCCTCCCGTCCGGTTCAATACCACCAGCCCCTCCCCTCCTACATTCAAAGAAGCGCTGTTGTTGCCGGAGCCCGCGACAATAAGTGTCCCTTCTCCGATTTTGCGCCATTCGTCTCCAGGAGCTCCCGTCAACTCCGTTGTCAGTACCGCCCCCTTGTTCACGACAAATCCCGCCGAATTCAACCGCCGTGCGGCAACCCCTCCGTTGGAAAGCGTATAGTCGGAATTAAAAGTGAGGGACCCGGCTCCCATATCGACCGACCCTTGCAACACGATCTTGCCTCCCGCCCCTCCGAACACGAGGTTATGGCAGGCATCCATCATATCGTTCGATGCCTTGTTTCCATTCGTCGACGTATCCCCGCGAAAACCGGAGGCAAGACCGACATAATTTAGCGTATTCCCTCCCTGGACGATCGTCCCGTTACCCGAGGAAGTACCGGGCACATTCCAGATAACATTTCCTCCGTTCGATATACTTGAGAATGTACGGTCATAAGAAGAGATCAAATCCACCGCCCAGAAATTACCGGAACGCATCTGGCTAAAGCCGCCATATCCTTCTCCTCCGCCCGACTGTCCGGCTCCCAGCCATTCCCACTGGTCGGTCTTCGGATTGTAAAAATAGCAGGGACTTCCGCTATCCCCGGCCCGGATGCCAATATTCATCGGAGAATCCGCCGAGGGTTCGTCATAATAATACCAGAATCGGTATGCTTCGTACGTCCGGGCATTTCCTATTACCACCGGGCTCAATGCCGGAGACAATTTAGCCTGGCCCTCAAACCGCAGTGTCCCTCCCGTCAAATAGGCATACCCTCCGGCAATGGTTTCATTAACCCCGCCCGGATAAGCTACCTGCTGGGTTCCCGACCCCACACGGACGCAAAGCCTTCCTGACATATGATCCAGATATTCCCTGTCCGTCAGGTAGGCGGCCGCTGTCGCCTCCGTCACAATCTTGGACAATCTCTGAACGCGGTAATCGTAATTATAATCCAATTGATCCCCCCAACCATTGGAAACACTGACAGTCCTGTAGGAATCGTAGAACGGCGTTCCCGACGTAGCTCCAAACCGTTTGGCAAACGTTATTTCCGCATTGTCGTAATCGTGGGAAACCGTCGCAATAAAACCGGGCCCTCCCACCAGCGCCGCTTCTCCCGCATGAGCATCGGCCACCCCATCCAAATTCATCATGTGTTCAATCGTACCGATAACGACACCGTTCTTGTTGCGTACGACGATCTTGTCGGCATCGGCAATAAAAATTCCCTTGTTTTCCGCAAAATCGCGATACATTTGCAAATCGACGAGATGAGAAAGGATACCTGCTTCTGCAGGAATGTACAAGACAAGGGAGTACAGAGGAAGGGCCAGCTTCCAGAATCCATGATAAAAAAAGGGAACATTCATGGGAGTAGATGAGGGAGAGAGTATGAAACGGCACCGATGGACATCAATCAAAATACCGAGAATAGGAATATAGCAAAATGTTCTTTTTTTTCAAGATAAAACCGTACTGAAAGAAGTTATTCAAATTCAATTTTTAGACAAAAAAAACGATTCCTAATTCTAGGAAAAGACAAGGAATCGTTTTATTTTTATATTTATTTTGAATCAAAAATTTACAAATTTATTTCAATCTCCATTTCGGATTGTTTCCTACTAATTGTCATATGAATTGATTTCTTATTTTTGAGCCTGTCGTAGAGAGATGCCGTATTTTTGACAGGCTTTTCATCGATAGCAATGATGACATCGTCCTGGCGGACACCGGCACGATACAGTTTCCCGGAAGGTTCCAATTTCAGAATCAGAACGCCCGTTTCGCCTGAAAGTCCGTATGCGGAAACATCCCCCATTCCTTTGATGCTGCGCCCCTCCATGCCCAGGGAAGCAAAAGATTCCGTTTGGGGCATTCCTCCAGGTACAGCCGGATTGTAGGAAGGCAATACGGGTGTTTTCGCTATCTTTTTCAACCTCGGGGAAACAACGCCGAACTCCATCGGAAAATTACGGAATCCTGTTTGGAGGGCAGGAGAACCCGGCTTGACCCGGTAGTCGCCTCCCGACGGATTTACAAAAAGGGCATCTCCCATTTTTGAATGGACATCATTGCCGGACGCTTCTTGCAGACCATGCGCTTCCCGCACTCCCTTCATACCCGGCACATGGACAAAGTTGGAATCCAGTCTTTCTCCCCATGGTTTGGAGGGCATGCCGCCAGCCGGGAAATATCCGTCTACGAAGAAAATGTTGCGTTCTACCACATCGCCGGAACGCTTGTACCAAACATGAGGATGAAGAGCATTGTTGACGATAATGTTGTTGTACACTTTACGGCCAAAACCTTCCCGGAGCTTCAACCCTCTGTTGAGCAATAGGTTGCTGAAGATCTCATAATTCCCGGAACCGTCGTCGAGGTCGATATCCCAGCCATGGTCGCATCTCCAGCGGCTATTCTTGATAATGGTCGTCTTGCGGGCATCCAGAAAAGGGATATCACGAATCTCATTCCAGTTCGTTAAATCGTTCATATCAAGACCCTTGAGATTCCAAAACCGGTCGCGCCCCCAGGAATTGAACGAACCGTGGTCGGAAGTTTCCTGCACGGTATCGAAAATGTCGCACCCGTCGATAAGATGACCACCCCAGCAACCGTCTCCGATATTGATACCCGCCCTGGGGACATTGTACAACGAACAGTGAATCACCTGAATACCTTCCGCCATAGCAATTTGCACGGGAGCAGTCTGTTTTTCCACTTGTCCGGTCCGTGTTATTAGACAGTCCTTCACCATACAGTCAGCAGGGTAATCGGCACTGCGTGGTCCGGGAGCTTTGTCCAACGTATCCCATGAAAAATTTCCAGCGTCCTTGTAGTCGCGCGGAGAACGGGAGGCATCCCTGTCCCCGACAAAAGCTACTCCATTTCCGCCAATATCGTGAATGTAGCAGGACTCAATACAAACCTTTCTATTGTAATTATTGACGAATACGGCATCCCCTCCCAGGTCGGCAAAATCCGTACCAGTAACGGAACAGCCTTCCGTTCCCTCCATCAAGATGGCCCCGTTGCGGTAAATCGTCCAATCACTCCGCAAAAGAGGTTCCTTGTTCTTCATAAAAGTACGATTCGTCTGCGTCAGAACAAGCTCCCGCACATGGACGTTGCGAACCGGGTTTTCCTGTGTTCCCTTGAATTCCAGAAGACGTTCCAAAACAGTTATTTCCACCTTGGCCCGAGATAAATCCACTCCAGTCTCCGGATAGAAATACAAAATGGATTCCTTTTCATCCAGATACCACTCGCCGGGAGTATCCAGTTCTTCAAAAATATTTTCGACAAAGCGATACGTTTGGTGCGGGCCGGAAGGTCGGTTATTCTGCCAGCCTCCTTCAAGAGAAACGGAACCGTCCGCATTTTTCCCTGTAATCCTGTAATGCATCCCTCCCCACCTGCTCATATGCAGAGCGTGGAAGAAGCCCGTTTCGGGGTGCTGCCAACGGGCAATGCGTTCGGGGGAAACAGCGTCTGCAGCATAGCCGTCAAATATATCCTTTCCGCCTCTGGCATTGGGATACCTCGCCATGCGTTGACGTTTTCCATCGATGAACAGAGCGTCCATCCGGGTATTCCGGGGAACGGAAGCTTTCATGATGCCATCACGATAGGGTTCCCAGGAAATCTGAAGCGGCCTGGCACCGCTTATAATGGCCTTTCCGGGATTGAATGCCTTGATTGTCAGATTGGAGTCCTCCGGATGAAGTACAAGAGGCCGGGTCAAATAATAGGTTCCGTCCTGAAGGAAAATTGTGTTGTTTTTCTCCCCTTTCCCGGATTGAATCCGAGCGGCTTCCAATGCTGCATGGACCGATTGAAAAGGAGCATTCGCACTTCCGGTCCCGGTATCGTTTCCTGCAGGAGACACATAGATCTCAGCAGCAGGAGATGAAATCATACTTCCGACAAGAAGAAAAGACGGCAAAAAGTAAAAAAGTTCTTGAAGATTCATAGGATAAGCAGGTGTGCGTCAACCATATTTACCCCGACATTCTATCTTTCCTTTCATTAAATTTCAAAAATTCCGGGAGAGCATTCCATCCTGCGGAACACTCCCCCGGAAAGATACGGACGGAACAAGTCAGCTCAGGAACAAATTGAGGCCATGCTCGGCAATAATGCGATTCAATGCCTTCTGTCCACGGACACTGTTGCCCGCGACATCCAGAGGCGGGGAATAAGACGCCAGAGCCAATTTGCCCGGCGCACAGGCAAGAAGGCCGCCTCCAACGCCACTCTTACCCGGTACCCCGGCCTCGTACATCCATGTCCCGGTAGAATCGTACAAACCGCTCATACACATCTCTGCAAGAACCGGAGGAACATTGGTATCTTTGACGACACGCTTCCCCGTCACAGGATTGACGCCTCCGTTGCAAAAACACGCCCCCATGACAGCCAGATCCCGCGCCGTAATCTTCACGGAGCACATACGCGTGTACAAATCCACGATCATGTCAGGGTCATTGTAGAAATATCCGTAGCTTTTCAGCAGCCAGGCAATGCCCCGGTTGTGCTGATTCGTTTCACTTTCAGAATGATAGATCTCCTCGTCTACTGACAGGGAATGACCGGCAAAAGCCTCCAGATTGGAAATAATAGTGTTCCAGATGTCATCCGGAGTTTTCCCGGGAATCAAGCTGACGGTTGCCATGGCTCCGGCATTTACCAAGGGATTTAGCGGCTTTCCATGATGGAGTTCGACAGCCATCACGGAATTGAAAGGCTCTCCTGTAGGATTGGCCCCGATTTTGCTCAGTAATTCCCGATGACCGATTTGGTCGATCACGTATGCCAGGCTGAATACCTTGGAAATGGATTCAATGGCAAACGGGACTTCCGCATCTCCGACTTCTACGATGTCTCCGTTACAAGACACGGCGGCAATTCCAAACAAATTCGAGGAAACCTGGGCAAGCGCAGGAATGTAACTGGCATTCCTGCCACCATGGTCGTCGGCATATTTTTCCCTCGCCTGTGCGAGGGAAGAATGCATGGCCTGTGAATTCCAGGAAAATGATGTTAATATCTCATTCATAGCGGGTAATGCCTCCTTACTTTTGTGAGTCTTCCAACTTCTTCTGTTCCCAGTTGAAGGGTTCAAAAGCATCCTCGGGGTTCAGTTCACGCTTCCATGAAGGCTTGCGCAAAGCGAAGATAATAAACGGTATCCCGGCAAAGAAAATCATTCCTATCGCCAGAATCGTAATGTAAAGCAACGGGCTGCCGACAGGGATCTGGGCAGGAGGAATAAAACTTACGAGGAAGGCAGCCAGACTACCCAGCAAGCCGATCCCTCCGACAATCCACATTCCGAGGTACTTGCCGCCAGGTACGCGGAACGTACGCGGAACATCCGGTTCCGAATGGCGCAGATAGATACCGGAGGCAAACATCAGCATGTACATGATCAGATACAGGATAATCGTCAATTGGGAAATAATTTGATAAGCAGTTTGAACGGAAGGCATAACAACAAACAGAATTGACAATACCGTAACCACCCCTCCCTGAATGAACAGAATACCTGTCTGGACGTTATTGGTGTTCACCTTCTGCATGGCAGGAGGCAAGTAACCGGCCATCCCGACTTGCAGCAAGCCCTTGGATGGACCCATGACCCACGCTGTCACCTGAGCGAGTACGCCCACGGCAAGACACAGAGCCATAATCCCGCCGAACCATGACAGTCCGAACATTTTAAAGTACTCATCGTAAGTAATCAACAAACTCTGAACAAGATTGATCTTGGCTTCAGGAATAATGAAACCAATAGCCAATGTGCCGAACACAAAGATACTGACCGTAATAATCGCGGAGATCAAAATAGACAACGGATAATTCCGCCCGGGATTGCGGACTTCCTTAACGTGCACGGCAGACATTTCCATCCCTGCGTAAAACAGGAAAATACTGGCTGCCAATACAATATTGTCGAACTTCGTCAGGTCGGGGATCAACTTGTCTGCACTCATATCAATCAGCACCGGGTGGCCGGAAAGCCAGTAATAGGCACCGAAAAGGATCAATACGGCTGCAGGAATAACCGTACCGATCATCGTCCCCCATTTCGTAATCATCCCGGACATTTTCATCCCTCGGAAGTTCAGAAATGTTGCCGACCAGTAAACGGCAAGAACAATGATCAATGCATACCATTTATTGGCTGCCAAGGCTTCGTCCCACCTCTGGTCGGGACCGATGAACGCCAGAGAAACAGCGGCAAACGTCAAAACGGTCGGGAACCAAATCGTACTCTCAATCCATTGAAGCCAAATGGCTAAAAACCCCCACTTGGGACCAAATGCCTCACCGACCCATCGAAATACTCCACCTTTTTGCGGCCAGCCCGTCGTCAACTCGGCCGCTACCAGGGAAACCGGGATGAGGAAGAATGCTGCTGCAAAAATGTAATAGAAGACGGAACTGAGTCCGTACGTACTTTCCGCAGGCATGCCGCGAAGGCTGACGATGGCGGAAATGTTAATCATCGCCAAGGTGAAAACCCCCATCCCGACAAGAGATTTGGTAGGGGATCCACCAACCTTCACGGGTGAAGACCCGGAATGATTTTGTGTGGTTGTGTTCATGGAACCATATTGTTTCTAGTTCGATGCCAGGGCCTCTCTCGAAGAAAAACACCGGCTCTTGTACGACTGTCTTGAAACCATCGGCAACTTCTGCCTCCCGCCCGGGAAATCGTCCTGTGAAAAATCTACCCGGGAAGCCACTTTTCGGTATCCGGGGATATTTCCACAAGCCAGCTGCATGATCGTTTCCAGCCGCAATATATGTCTATGAAGACTCCCTTTCTCCGGCACCTGTTGAAAAAAAAATTATAAATCTATAGAGACCCGTAAAAATGACATTCCGATATAATTCTTCTGAACGAATTTTCATCGGGAGCTTTCTATTCCTACATGACAGCGCATTTCGGCCGAGTGTCTGTCTAAAAATTCACTTAAAGGAAATTAATTATGTCAACATGCGATTGCAATAAAAATAGGAATGCGGAGCCGGCACCGGCTAGCGCATCCATCTTTGGATCACCGGAAGCCGGCCGGGTTCTGCCCAAAACAAAAATTCCTTCATCCGCAATGCGCGCTGAAGATGCCTACCAGCTCGTCCACGACGAACTTCTCCTCGATGGCAACGCCCGACAAAATCTGGCCACGTTCTGCCAGACCTGGGACGAAGCCGAAGTCAGGAAACTGATGGATTTGAGTATCAATAAAAACATGATCGACAAGGATGAATATCCGCAGACCGCCGTCCTTGAAATGCGGTGCGTCGCCATGCTTGCCGATCTATGGAATGCCTCACCGGATGAAAAGCCCATCGGCTGTTCCTCCATCGGCTCCAGTGAAGCCTGCATGCTCGGCGGTATGGCCGCCCTCTGGCGCTGGAGAGCAAAACGGAAAGCTGCCGGCAAACCGATCGACAAGCCCAACCTTGTTTGCGGTCCCGTCCAGATCTGCTGGCACAAATTTTGTCGTTACTGGGACATTGAAATGCGTGAAATCCCCATGGAAAAGGGTAAGTTTGCCATGGATGTAGACCGCATGCTCGAGCAAATTGACGAAAATACTATTTGCGTCGTCCCGACCTTTGGAGTCACCTACACGGGGGCCTTCGAATATCCCGACAAGATTGCAGCCGCTCTTGACGACTTGCAAAAACGTACCGGTCTGGATATTGATATCCATGTCGATGGTGCCAGCGGCGGCTTCCTGGCTCCGTTCTGCGCTCCCGATATCCTGTTCGACTTCCGTATCCCGCGAGTCAAATCTATCAGTACATCCGGCCACAAGTATGGTCTTGCACCACTCGGTGTGGGCTGGGTCATCTGGAGAGACGTAAAGGAACTCCCGCAAGACTTGATTTTCAACGTCAATTACCTCGGCGGCGAAATTCCGACTTTCGCTATCAACTTCTCGCGCCCCGCCGGACAAATCATCGCCCAGTACTACGATTTTATCCGTCTTGGTTACGAAGGATACAAGAACATCCATACCGCCGCATACGACGTATCCACCTATCTCGCACAGGAAATTGCCAAATTGGGAGACTTTGTCTTCATCGCCAGCGGCGACCCCAAGACGAGTATCCCGGCCGTATGCTTTTACATGAAAGATGGTTACGATCCCGGTTACAACCTGTTCGAACTCTCGGACAAGCTGCGTACCCGCGGTTGGCAGGTACCGGCCTTCACCCTGCCTCCGGACTGCGAAGAAATCACAGTTATGCGAGTCATGGTACGCCAGGGATTCACCATGGACATGGCGGATCTGTTCCTGACGGATATGAAGAGGTTCATGGACTTCCTCGGCAAACATCCGCAAGCCGTTCATACCACGCCGGCAGAAGGAACCTCCTTCAACCACGCCAAATAAACAGACATCTCCGTCGCACACCGGTTCCGTACCGGAAACGGCAGAACTCGTCACAAAACAAGGGGCTGTCTCACGAAGGATTGAAAAATCCGACTGAGACAGCCCATTACTGTATTACCGCAACGCCACAACTGTCAGGTCAATTTTCAACAATCGCCCAGGTTCTGGGTTTACCGGGATCCAGTCTCTCACGGATAAAGAGATTCATCTCATCCACCGTCATAGCGGAAATGCGTTCTTCCTGTTCTTCAAAATGATTGGGAGACAAGCCGAACAAGGCATCCAGAGCCAGCATTTGGCACAGGGCACTGTTGGATTGACGGGCCAGCAACCGAGCGGATAAGGCCGTTGCCCGGGTACGCTCCAACTCTTCGACACTCATTCCGCGGTTGTAGATTTCCTGCAAAGTCACCTCAAGTAAACGCCGGGTCTCTTGCAATTTTTCCTTCGACGTCCCGGCATAGAACAGGATATTACCGGTATCCAAACCGATGAACAGAGACGAACTGGCATAATAAGCCAGCCCCGATTCTTCCCGGATGCGCATGAAAATCGGTCCTGCCATGTCAGAACACCATGATTGGAAAAGGATGGCCTGAGGACTCTCTGCCGACATGACATCTACCCCGGTCACAGCCAGGACGACAACGGATTGTTCCTTGTCCATGCTAACGACAACCTCTCCTGTCTTCTGGGGAGGAGTACTCACCATGCAGGCGGATGAGCCACCCGGAGGCAAGTCGGCAAAATAACGTTCCACCAAGGCGAATGCAATTTCCGGGTCAAGATCCCCCGACAGACAGAGGGCGGCATTGCCTGCCGTGAACAATTTCCGGTGATGCTCTCGTATGTCCTCGATTTTCAAGGATTCCAAGCTTTCCGGCGTCCCGGAAGGGGAGTTGCCATAACCGATATCCCCGTAAGCTTCCGACCTCAATCGGCGGAAGGCGACAGAAAGGGGATCCTCCATCTCTTCCTCCACTTCTGCAATCATCGTTTCACGTTCCTTTTCAAGCGCATCCTGAGGAAAAACGGGGTGAATGGCAACGTCGGACAGCAGATCCAGGACGGTTTCCAAATCCTCCGACATGGCGCTGGCTCCAATTGTAATGGAGTTATTGCCGGAGGCCGCATGGATACAGCCGCCGAGATTTTCCAGATCGTGGGCAATCTGCGAGGCATCACGGGATGTCGTCCCCTTCAACAGACATTCCGCCATCAATGAACAGATACCGGCCGTTTCCGCCGTTTCTGTCGGACTTCCGGCCTTGACGACGAAGCAGGCATTCACCAGCGGTAGCCTTCTATCCGGCTTGACGATTACTTTCAAGCCTCCCGGCAATACGCGAGAAACAATTTCTTCACTACAGTCCCGTTCGGCGTCGGACTCCTGGGAAGCATTACTGCCGATGGGATCAAGACTCACCTCCGTCAGACACTCCGGTCGGAACCACTCCGATGCAGCCCTGCGGATATCCTGCGTCGACACGCGTTCCAAAGCCTGAAGCCATTCGGCCGTGTAATTGAGGTTGCGCGTTCCAAACCACTGGGTAGCCACACCCTCAGCAAGTCCGGAAGCGGAAGCCAAACCACGCAGAAGATTCGCTTTCGTTTGCTTCAAAATACGGACGATGTCACGATCAAAGTCAGCCGAGGTCAGAGCAATTACTTCCTCCCGGATCATTCGCACAACCTCATCCCGGTGTTCCCGGTCGGTATCTGCAGAAATAACGAAAATTCCTTCATCCTGCTCCGACTGATTAATATGCGCCGTGATATCGTACACTAGGCCAAGCTTGTCGTGGAATTTTTCATATAGCCATGCCGACCTCCCTCCTCCCAGAATGCGGGCAAGAATGGCCAAAGCCGGACTATCGGGATGAGACCGCACGGGCATTCTCCAGGCAAGGCCCAGTTTGGAATAAGGAATGGCAAACTCGCGGCGCGCCGTCCGGCTTCCCCACTGGTGGCTTTCACGCGGTACAGGAACGGATGCCAAAGCTCCCGGAATGATTGATTGAGTCAATTCCTCTACCAACGCAATAACTTCCCGGGCATCCACATTACCGGCAACAGACAAGAACACATTATTGGAGCAATATCTATCCGCATGGTACTGAACAATGTCGTCGCGAGTCAGTCTATCGAACCTTTCCGGCACACCTAGAACCGGCCAGCGCAAGGGGTGTTTGCAATAGAGCGTCGAAACGAGCTGGTTGTAGGCCACGGAATCGGGATCATCATCATACATCGCCATTTCCCGCCGGACGACTTCCTTCTCTTTCTCCAGTTCCTTTTCCGGAAAAACCGGGAAAAACACAAGTTCCGTCAAGTATTTCAAAAACTCTTGCCATGAAGCGGACGGGCCATCGATGTAGTACACCGTTTTGGTCGTACTCGTATACGCATTCCACAGTCCTCCCATTTCCTGCACCTTGCAAGCCAGTTCCTGGCCGGAGTAGGACTTCGTCCCCTTGAAAACCATATGCTCAATTAAATGCGAAAGGCCGGAACCAAGCCATTTCCCTTCGCTGGTGGAACCCGTTCCAACCCAATATTGGAACGATGCGACCGGATGGGACTTCTCTTCCGTTACAAGAAGAGTCAGGCCGTTGCCTAGCTGGTGGACAACAGTGGAAGGAGAGGCGAACATGGTTTAACCATCCCACGGATGTCCCTGGCAATCAAGAATACGCTCGGGCATGGAGGACAGATTCCACCAACCACATGTGTCATGCAAAACGAACCTCACTGCATTTTCTGACAATCGACTCCAGCAGGAATTAGAATTTTGTTTGACTAGAAGCTGTCAATCATGTTTATTTCTGAAAGACCGATTTCATCCCCTTTGATCATCTAACACCAATACTACAATGAAGAACATTGCTCTCATCGCTCTGTCCGCTTTTGCCGCCGGTATCCTCGCTTCCTGCTGCTGCCAGGATCCTGGTGCTCCCAAGCTGGCCAAAATGCCCAAGTTCAACGATCTGGATCAACCCACCGATGTGGCTCCGATCGTGATGAAGTCCAAGAAGTAATTGCTTGCCGCCCATCATCCTCGACCGGCAAGATCGGAACAGGATTGAGCATCTAAAAATTTTCAAGCCGCGTTTGGCACTGTCCGAACGCGGTTTTTTTGTCTACACTTCCCTCCATTCGCAGATTTATGAAGACCCAGCCGATTCCGCCATCCTTCCTGAAACAATTCCGGAACCTGATCCACAACGGGAAGAATTTTGCCGTCATCGCCCACTTCCGCCCGGATGGAGATGCCCTCGGTGCCACTATTGCCATGGGAGGAGCCCTGCATTTTCTCGGCAAACAGGTAACCATGCTTAACGAAGATGCCGTTCCCTCCAACCTCAAATTCATGGAGGGATCTGAAAGTATCATCCGCACGGTCGACTACGCGGATCGGCCCGATGCCATTATCGTCCTCGATAATGGTGACATCAAACGCATCGGCATCCCAGGCATGGCTCTCATCCGGGACAATGTTCCCGCCCCTGTTTCGGTCAATATCGATCACCACGAAACCAACAACCGATACGCCGATCTCAACTGCATCATCCCGGAGGAATGTTCGACGTGCGCTATCCTCTACCATTTATTTCTGGCACTGGAAATTCCGTTGTCTCCCGCCATGCGCGATGCCCTCTATATCGGCATCTCGACCGATACGGGATCCTTCCAGTATGAACGCACGACACCCGAGGTGATGGAAATCGCGGCAGACTTGCTCCGTCAAGGCGTCAATGTTCACGACATCAATCGGAAGCTCTACCAGGAAATTCCCTGGAAAAAGCTCATGCTCAACCGTGAAGTCCTCAACGGCATTCACTTGAACGCTGCAGGACGCGTTGCCAGCTTCAGCCTGACTCGCGACTGTAAAAACCGTCTTGGCGTCACGGAAGACGACACCGACGGACTGATCGACATCCTGCGTTCCATCGAAGGAGTTCTCCTTGCTATCTTCCTGGAAGAAATGGACAATGGTAAAATCCGGATCTCTCTGCGTTCCAAAACTCCCGCCGTCTCAGTCAGTGAAATCGCTTCCCGCTTCGGCGGAGGTGGCCACGCCATGGCCGCCGGCATCCGCATGAGTTGTCCGATCGAAGAAGCCCGTGCCAAAGTATTGCCCGTGCTGGAAGAAGCCGTCTCCCTCATTTCCTGACCACCCTTATTGTTCCACAGAACCCGTCCCTACCCCATGGATCAAGCAACAGCCCCCAGCGGAGTCCTCCTCATCGACAAAGCACCCGACATGACGTCCCATGACGTCGTCGCCATCGCCAGGCGTTCCCTAGGCATCAAGAAAATCGGTCATTGCGGAACGCTGGATCCCATGGCCACGGGACTCCTCATCCTGGTCATCAACAAAGCAACTAAACTCCAGGATCTCCTCATGGGAGAACACAAGGAATACGAAGGCACTATCGTTCTCGGCGTAGAAACATCATCTTACGACGCCCAAGGAGAAATCATCTCATCCAAACCCACCGACGGCATCACGGAAACCGATATCCTCGCTGCTTTCCTGCGCTTCCAGGGTAACTTCGATCAGATTCCCCCCATGGTCTCCGCCATCAAAAAAGACGGTGTCCCCCTCTACAAACTGGCCCGTAAAGGACAGGAAATCGCCCGGGAACCGCGTGCCGTCACAGTGCAAGGCTATCAGATAGGCCGTTTGGAAATTCCGGAAATCGACTTCACCGTGCAGTGTTCCAAAGGGTTCTATGTCCGTTCGCTCGCCCATGATATCGGAGAGGTTCTCGGATGCGGTGCTCACCTAAGTGCCCTGAGACGTACGAAATCCGGAAAGTTTTCCGTTGAGGGAGCCGTCACTATCTCCGAACTGAAAACGGCTCCTAGAGAGGAACTCTACAATCGTCTGATCTCAATCCAAGAAATTGCCGCAATGCGGGGTATCGACGCCTGACCATGAAAATCTTGCGTTCCATCAACGAACTGACCGGAATCAATCGCCCCATTCACTGGGCCATGGGAGTCTTCGACGGATTGCACACCGGCCACCATGCCGTCATCGGTTCCGCCGTCAACGAAGCCCGGAAATGCGGCGACCTTGCCGGAGTCCTTACCTTTGACACTCATCCCCTGACTACTATCCGGCCAGAAGCGGCGCCCAGGCGCATTTTCTCCGGAGAGAGGGAAAAAATGGCATTTCTGGAACAACTGGGCATCGACATCGTTCTTTCTCTTCCCTTCAACGCAGCCCTGGCCTCCATGAGTGCCCGGGAATTCCTTGACTCCCTGCAATCGGCCGGCAACCTCGCGGGAATCTCCGTCGGCTGTGACTGGAAGTTCGGGCATGACCGTTCCGGAGACGTAGATTTCCTGCGCGTTCGCGCCGAGCAAGACGGTTTCTCCATCTGCCCCATCCCTCCGGTTGAACGAGACGGCTGCCGTGTCAGCAGTACGGAAATCCGCCATAAAATCACCTCTGGAGATCTTAATGCCGCCTCCCGCCTTCTCGGAAGACCCTATACCCTATCCGGTCCCGTCATTCATGGCCGAGAACTAGCTCGTACTCTAGGTGTCCCGACTGCCAATATCCGCCCCGGCAATGAAGTACTCCCACCATTCGGAGTTTACGCCGTGCGCACCATTCTGCCGGACAAGCAAAATCCCGTCCCCAGCATCGCCAACTTGGGGCAAAGACCCACGGTAGAACAACCCGGAACAGGAGAAATCCTTCTGGAAGTCCATCTCTTTGACTGGCAGGGCGATTTGTATGGGCAAGAACTTACCGTAGAATGCATTGCCTTCCTCCGTCCGGAAAAGCGGTTTCCTTCAGTGAACGCCCTCAGGGCTCAAATCGGAGCCGATTGCCAAAAAGCGCGGAAAATCCTGGCAGAAAACGATTAAGACACAGAAAAACAAGATCTCGACTTGACCTTATCGTCAATGAAGAGTTCCTTTTCCCGACCACCATGTTTGTGCAACAGCTCAAATCGAAAATTCACCGCGCCATGATCACCCGCGGCGACGTTGAATACGAAGGCAGCATCGAAATCCCATCGGATTTGATGGCCGCTGCAGGATTGTGGCCGGGGGAAAAAGTCCTCGTCGCATCCGTCACATCCGGCAACAGGCTGGAAACCTACGCTCTCGAAGGGCCTCCGGGAACCGGCAATATCATCATGAACGGCGGAGCCGCCCATCTTATCAAGACGGGGGAACGAGTCGTCATTATGTCCTTTGCCATGTCCGAAGAGCGCATTACTCCGACAAAAATTGTCTGCAACGAACATAACGAAATTATTTCCTAGCCTTTACAAAACGGTTTCACTTTTCCATACTCTTCCACTCATGATTCTCGCCTCCTTCCTCGACATTGGTATCAACCTGATTTTCGTCGCCCAGTTGATCGTTACCATCCTCCTGCTGATCGTCGTTCTCATGCAGCGGCCCAAGCAGGAAGGACTCGGCGCCGCTTTCGGCGCAGCCTTGACCGACCAGGCTTTCGGTGCCCGTACCACGGACGTACTGAAAAAAGCCACGATCTACCTGGGAACTTTGTTCATGCTGATCGCATTCGTCCTTTGCATTCTCCTTAACAGAAAATACAAGGAAAACCAACCGACCCTGTCCCAAGTGGAAAACGCACCGTCCCAAGTCGAAAAGACCGATGCGCCCAAGGATGAGAAGAAAAAGTCAGTTATGGAACTCCTTCAGGAGCAACAGCAAAAGCAAGACAAAACTCCCGCACCTACGCCAGCCGAACCCGCAACACCGGCACCAGCAGAGCCTGCCTCCGCCCCTGCCAAGGAACCTGGCAAATAAGAGTTATCTCTTCCCAGGACATATTACCTTTCAAGGCCGTTTTGTATCTCCTGCAAAACGGCCTTCTTCTTTCCCGCCAAAGATTACCGATTTCACTTCAGGTTTCCCTCTAACTTCCGTAACGGAAAAGAAGAGGGCCATTCCGGAAACATTCGGAACAGCCCTCCCCTCTTGGAGAAAACCTTGCCGTACAACGCAGGCTACTTCTTGGATGTCTTCCGCTTGGTCAAAGGCGTAGTCTTGGCCGATTGGGCAACCTTCGCCGGTTTTTCAGCGGCAGGAGCCTTGTCTTCGGGAGAATCAGCCTTGGCCGTTGTCTTACGCCCAGCCTTGGCGGGGCGTTCCGTCTTGTCGAACTCGAACCCTACTTTGCCCGTTTTCGCATTGAGGACAAGGTAGGCGTCGAAGGGACGCTTCGTACGCTGGGAAATGAAGCCCTTGAGGAGAGCCGTCTTTCCTGCGGAAATAATAGCCTTAATCTCGTCGAGAGTAATCGTTCTTCCGAGAATCGTACGGGAAACGCTGACCCCCTTCGTCTTGCCGAATTCCATATCCGGAAGTTTCCAGGTCTTGGAGGTTTGCTGGATATCGTATTCCTTGCCGTTTTGGGCAACGACACGATCCACGACAACCGGTTCCTCCCTGTCGCCGGACTCGGCATCTTCGGGACGTTGCGGAAAGTAGAATTTGGCCTTGCCCTTTTCATCAAGTTCCAAGCCGGCATCGAACGGTTTGCCGAAACGCGACGTAAAGCCGGAAAGAATATCCGTCTTGCGGTTGGCGACGAGACCGGCAAGTTCATCTTCGGTCATATCCCGCCCGGAAATAGTTTTGCGAACGGAGAACTTGCAGGAGCGGCAGGAAACGGCATCCATCGTGTTCTTCAACCCTTCGGCGCCACACACGGGACACGTCCACGGCAATTCCGGCAATTCGACCTGCTGCATATCCGTCTTGAATTGCTTGACGCGTTCGACAATGTCGCCTGTCAGTTCCTTGATTCCCTTCATGAAGGATTCGCGGTCAAGAGCGGCATGCTCCATGCGTTTGAGCTGGTATTCCCATTCGCCCGTCATGCTGGGCGACGTAAGGGTTTCCAAGCCGACACGCTTTAGAAGTTCGATCAATTCGATACCGCGGCGCGTCGCCAATAGATCCCTGCCTTCCCGGGCGATGTATTCCTGGGAAATCAAGCCTTCGATAATCGACGCACGCGTCGCCGGGGTTCCCAGTCCGCGTTCGCTCATGGCTTCCCGCAGTTCGTCGTCGTTCACCAGCTTGCCGGCCCCTTCCATAGCTGCCAGAAGAGTAGCTTCCGTGTATCGGGCAGGAGGCTTGGTCATGGAGTTTTTGACATCAATGCGATCCACCAGCGCCTGCTCGTTAGGCTGGACGGGAACCAGGTCTTCCTTGCCTGTACTACCGGGTTTACGACCATAGACAGCCTGCCAGCCCGGTTCCACAAGTACGCGACCCGTCGTATTGAATGCGTCCACAATACCTCCGGGATGAGTGATGCGCGTCGTGCGCTTCGTGTCCTCGAAAATGGCAGGGGGGAAGAAAACTGCCAGGAAGCGTGCCATTACCATGTCGAACAGCTTCTGGGCATCGGCTGAAAGCTTGTCTAATTTGCCCGTCGGAATGATGGCAAAGTGATCGCTGACTTTGGAACTGTCAAACACACGCTTGTTGGGCTTCACGCGCTTATTGTCCAGAATGTCGCGGGCAAACGGGGAAAAATCGTTGTCGTCTCCGGCAACGGATCCTACAATGCCGTATACCTTGCCGACGTAATCTTCCGGCAGATAACGGGAGTCGGTACGAGGATAGGTCAGCACCTTGTACTTTTCGTAACACTCCTGGGCAAGCTGCAATGTCCTCCGCGCGGAAAACCCATAACGGTTAGCGGCATCGCGCTGGAGGGAGGTCAGATCGTACAACAGGGGAGCAATGGTGGAAACAGGTTTCTTTTCCTCCGTCACAATACCAGTCTTGCCGTCACAACGGCTACGGATTTCCTCTGCAGTCTGTTCATTCCAAATTCGTTCCGGACGAGACTGAGGCTTATTCTCGCTCTTTTTCCACGAGAGATCCACCCACTTGCCTTCATAATGTCCGGCTGCCACCTTGAAGGAGGCAATAACTTCGGAATAAGGCTCCGGGATAAAGGCCTGAATCTCCTGTTCCCGCTGGGCCAGGATGGCAAGCGTCGGCGTCTGGACGCGACCGGCAGGCGTGATGTTGAAGCCGCCTCGCGATTGCAGAATGGTCAGGGCACGCGTACTGTTGAGACCAATGAGCCAGTCGGATTCCGAACGACAAATAGCGGCGTCCGTAAGCGGAGCCATGTCTTCCTCACTGCGCATGTTGTGCCAGGCGGTAAGAATAGCCTCGTCCGTCATGGACTGCATCCAGAGGCGGCGCATCTTCTTGCTCCACTTGCCGAAGCGAACCATATTGTTAAAGATCAACTCCCCTTCCCGGCCGGCATCGCATGCGTTGACGATTTCGGTAACGTCCTTGCGACGGGCAAGCTGAAGCACTTTCTTCAAACGGTCTTCCGATTGCTTGATCGGTTCGAGTTCAAATTTATTCGGAATCACGGGCAGATAGTCGAACTTCCAGGGAAGCGACTTGCCCTCGGCCGTCGTCGGTTTTTTCTGTTCCAGAAGATGCCCGACAGCGGAAGTAATGACGGCTTGGTCATTTTCAAAAAAAGCGCCGCTCTTGTCCCGGGTAAACTTACCCAGTTCTTTGCCCAATACTCGGGCGAGGTCGGTTGCGACGCTGGGCTTTTCTGCGATGATGAGAATCTTGGACATGGGCAACGGGAAGGGGAAGGGAAATCGTATTTGGCTTCTCGAACAAAAGACATTTTTGCGCGACAGGCGTTTTGGTTGCAAATTCCTAAGCGCTCAGACGGGACATTTGTCAATTCAAGAATGCGTATTCGATGCAATATAGGACGTTTTATCGCCCGATTTGCTCCGTTACCTCAATGTTACCCTAAAATTCTTGCTGAACAGTATGCGTTCCGCTAAAGAAGGTGTAATGGGTTTCTTTTTTTGAATTCCACCTTTCCACAGCCATGAAACAAGTACCCTCCACGGTTGCAATCCTCCTTCTGGGGACCATGATTCCCTGCCTTTACGGACAGGCCTCCGCATCCGGTTCCGGCCGGGTCATTCCCGATCGGGAGGCTCTTATACCGCGCTTGGTCGTCTCCAAACCGGGAAAGGAACAACCCGTCTCTATTTCCCGGGCGGAAGTCTCGGCTCGCCTCAACGGAATTCTGGCTGAAACGACCGTGACTCTTACATTCAAGAATCCGAACGACAGAGTCCTGGAAGGAGAATTGTACTATCCTCTGCCGGACGAAGCGGCTCTGCAAGGTTATGCCCTTGACATCAACGGGCACCTCGTAGACGGCGTTCCGGTGACAAAGGAAAAAGCCCGCGTTGTCTTTGAAGAGGAACAACGGAAGAATATCGACCCCGGTCTTGTGGAATGGTCCGGAGGCAACAGTTTCAAAACTCGCATCTATCCCATCCCTTCCCAGGGAACGCGCACGGTACGTCTGCGATACACGTCCATTCTCCCCATCGGAGACAATGGCGCGCCGGTGTACCGTCTGCCTTTGAATTTCCCGCGAAAGCTCGATGCCTTCAAGTTGCGCATCGAGTCGCAAGATAACCGGAAACCAACGCTTTCGTCCCCCACACTGTCCAACTTCAACTTTCAGGACTGGCAGGGAGTCTTCGTCGCCGAATCGGAATGGAATAACCTTTCGATGACCGAAGACTTGGTCGTATCTCTACCCTCCGAACAGATCCAAGGATTGGAAAACGGCCAGCTGAAAAGCGGTCTGGAAACCTACGACGGCGAAACTTTTGCCGCCGTCTCCCTAATCATCCCACCGATAGCCGGCACCTCCCCGTCCTTGCCCTCGCCCGACACTATCGACATCGCCTGGGATGCCTCCGGTTCCATGGTCAAAGCCGATCTCGACAAAACCCTGAATCTGCTGAAAAAATATTTTGAGCAGACGGCAGACCAGAACAAAACGGTACGAGTCTTCCTTCTCCGCAACAAATTGGCCGATCCCGTCCCCTTCACTGTCTCCGGTAGCAATGCGGAAACACTGCTGAAATTCCTCCGTAGTATCCGCTACGACGGAGGTACGGGTAATTTTGACTCCTTCCTGAAAGCCGATACCCGGGCCGGAATACGTTTCGTCGTTACCGACGGCATCGTTAACCTCGGGGCCATGCAGAACGCTTCCAGCACTCCGACGGTTTCCGTACCAACATATGCTCTCATCGCCAAATCCGGAGCGGATATCAATGCCCTCCGACGCCAGAACATGAACATCCTCAACCTGGCGGAGGCAACAACCGACCAGGCGTTGGAATCCATGAAGTATGCCCCCCTTACCGCCAGCGCCGTCGTAGACGGTCAACCTTGGAAGAAGGCAGCCTTCAACAAACAGGAATTCCATTACGGCGACAGCCTCGTCTGGACAGCCGTTCTCCCGGATGGAGTTCACAACGTTAAACTTGAAGTCCAAACGCCCGACGGTAAAATCGTCGCCTCCGGTACGGCGAACTTCGATACGGCCTCGGCCAGGCCGGGAACAATGCTCCGCTCATTCTACGGCCAGAATATGCTGGTCAAACTCATGCTGGAACCGTCAAGTCCGGCCACAAAGGAAGCTTTGTCCCAACTCGGGCAGGACTACGGTATCGTCACTCCCGGTACTTCGCTGCTCGTCCTGGAATCCCTTGACCAATACCTCCGTTACAAGGTTCGCCCACCTGCCTCCGCACCAAAGGAACGCCAGCTCTATGACGAAGCCATGATCAAGGTACATACTCGAAAAGAACTGGAAGCCGATCAAATCCGCCTCGATAACCTGAAAGCCGCCCTAAACGGCTGGAAAGACCTCACCACGTGGTATGCGAAGGACTTCCCGGTTGTCTCCTCCTCAAAAAGGGGGAAATCTGAAGAAGGAGATGTTTCCTATGGAAGCCCGGCGGCAGGAATGTCTGTAGAACGGGCCAGGCAATTGAACGAAGTCGATTCCGCTTGGGAAACGCCTGCTCCCGCGGCAGTCCCCGTTCTTGGACAAGAAGAAGCCGGAGATTCTTTCGCTGAAGCACCAGATTCTCTACGCCAAGGCCATGCGGCATTTAACGGACTCCTGACTGGCAACGGAGATCTCGGACGTACGGCCAGCTCTGAACGTACGACCAGCTCCAAACAGAAAGCTCCGAAAGAAGGGCCCTCCATCAGTGTCAAAGCCTGGAATCCGGATTCACCCTACCTTGCTGCTCTGGACTCTTCGAACACTCCGTTCGACACCTATCTCAAACTCAAGGAAAAACAAGGAGATTCCCCCGGTTTCTACCTCGACTGTTCCGAATGGTTCGCTAAAAAGGGAGATCGTGAAACCGCTATCCAAATCCTTACCAACCTGGCGGAAATGGAACTCGAAAACCGTTCTTTAATGCGAGTCCTGGCTTACAAATTGCGTTACCTCGGAGACCTTGCCGCCGCAAAGGACATGTTTGACAAAGTCCGTGACATGTTCCCGGAAGAACCTCAATCCTACCGCGACCTCGCCCTTGTCCTCGATGAAATGGGAGACCGTCAGGGTGCGTTCAATACTCTGAAACTTGTTCTGGAAAAACCGATGCATCCCCGTTTCCGGGGGATTGAACAAATCGTTCTCGTCGAGATGAATCGTATCATCGCCCGGGCAAAAGCAGAGGGCAGGCCGGTGGATACCCAAGGGCTGGATCCAGCCTTCATCACTCCGATCGCGACAGATATCCGCGTCGTCATCAACTGGGACACGGACAATTCGGACATGGATCTGTGGGCTACGGACCGCTTTGGTGAAAAATGCATCTACAGCCACAACCGGACGTCAACGGGGGGACATCTCTCACGCGACGTAACCGACGGTTACGGGCCGGAGGAATTCATGATTCGCAAAGCCGTTCCGGGGAATTATAAGATCGAAGCCAATTACTACGGTTCGCGTTCCCAGAAAATGCTGGCACCCGTAACCCTGTATGCCGAAGTCTACACCGACTACGCCCGCCCTGAAGAAAAGAGCCAGACTCTCGTCTTCCGGCTCAAGGACAAGAATGACATCGTCCACATCGGCGACGTGGCTTACTCTCACGAAGAAGGAGGTTCCATAGCTGTTACCCGCGATTACCAAATCAAAAAAGGAGACACGTTGGAATCCATCGCCGAACGTGAACTGGGAGATAAGACCAGAGCCACAGAAATCGTTACACTCAACGGATGGAACTCGCCAACCCTGCCCGTGACCGGAACCATCATCAAACTGCCGGCCCGGTAATCTCCCTGACGTTTCCTACTCGGAAAGAGCTTCCCAGGCCTGCTCCAGCTTCTTGACGGAAACCCGCCCCTTGGCAGCCAGTTGGGGAGCAAAGACCATGAGCCGGTATTCCTCCAGAAGGTACCCGTAATCTTCCCAGTCAACAGCATCCGCATGGGAGGCTTGCACGGCCTGCCAGCGGGCAGCTATGCCGTGGAACTGCTCGATGCGTTCCAACTCGCGAACAAGTGGTTGCCGGTCCATGCGGCGCAAACGCTCCGCAATGCCGCGGGCATAACGGACCATATCCGGCAGACGCTGCCACCCGGCCTTGAGAACAAAGTGTTCGCGTTCCAGCCAGTCCATCTGTTCCCGAAGATCCGCCACAATGCGGTCATAATAACGTTCCCTGCCCCGCGTTGCGGCCAAGTCGCGGACGGCATGGTCGGCAGCACTCCATTGTTCCCAGAACTCGCCCACTTTGCGTGCCGCATCAAAGAGGTTCTGCCGGGCACGCATAAGGGCGGCGGCAAAGTCCTCCCCGCTTCTCGGCATAGGAGATCCCATCCCGCCTTCCACCGCTACCAGGAGCATATCCTCGATGTTGCTCACGGGGGCTGCACCAATAATACCCAGAGATAATTTGCCTTCCAATCCCAGCGGAAATTTTTTCTTCAGGTGGTTGACCTGGTCCCGAATGGCCAGGAAAGCCAGGCGCATACAACCCAGGCGGTGGGAAGCTTCCGCTTCGCGCTCTGTCGGGAACACGCGGATGCCTGCGCTGTCTCCTTCATCGGTTAAAGCAACAAATCCGGGACGGCCTCCCACATCTTCACGGAGGGGAAGAGTGCCGCAATCCCAGGTTTTCATTCCCGAACGAGACCACAATTTGGCCGCCGACTTGGAGAAGCGCTTCTCGACTTGTACCTTCAGACGGCGGCGCAATTCGTCTACATCCGTTCCGATGGCAAGTTCACGCCCGGCATCATCGCAAACCCAGATTTTGGTCATCAACTCAGCCGGAATCACTTCCATGTTGATGTCCCTGGCGCCGCAATGCCGTCCGGTTTCCATTTCGACGAATTCGGCAAGACGCGATGCCAGCGGACCATCCGGCACTAATCCCTTGCGCAGGGAAACAAAAGCAGCGGCTCTCTGGCCGATCGGCTGGAGCGGAACGCGCAAATCCTTGGGCAATGTCCGCAGAAGCATTTCGGCACGCATCGCCAGATTGCCCGGAACTCCCCACTCGGGAAGCCAGTCCGGAAAAGACTCTAGCTGGTCGATATGAACGCCCAAAGTCACACCGTCATCCTCCGCGCCGGGATCATGCTGGTAATACACGGGGTACTCCTGGCCGTCGCAGGAAATCTCATCCGGATAACCGTCGAGCTCATCCTCCGACCACAAAGCATACATGGCATCCTGAGGACGGATATTGAGAACCGACTCCCCTTTACCGAGAGAACGCCGCCATTTGTGGAAAGCCTTTTCCGTGCAGATATCCTGCGGGATCACTTTGTCGTAAAACTCGAAAACACCGTCTTCACACCAAACCTGGTCGGGACGGCGCAGTTTGATTTCCATGGACTTCACCTCGTCTCGGACGCGTTCAAGCTCCTTGAGAAAAGGGGGCTTTTCCCGGAAGCCATCAGCAAGCAATCCCTCCCGGATCATAATGGCACGGGCTTTTTCCGGGTAGATGCGCCCGTAATGAACGCGTCTATTGTCCAGAATAGCCAACCCTCCGCACACAACGCGTTCCGTGGCATAAACAGCCCCTTGCGCCTTATCCCACCGGGCATTGGCATAATGATATTCGCAGAGTTGCGGAGCTACCTGTTCCACCCAGACAGGATCCAGCTTGGCACAGCGACGCATCCACAGGCGGGAGGTCTCCACCAATTCGACACCCATAACCCACTCCAGGCGTTTCTTACGTTTGAAAAGCCCCGACCCCGGAAAAATGCCGAATGATCGGCCGCCGGCCCCCTTATACTCGCGCATTTCCGGGTTCCAAAATCCGAATTGACGGGGTACGCCAGCCAGAATGCTACGATGAATCATGGCAAAGCTGGCCATCCGCTCATCATCGGTTTCCAATTCGGGAATCCTGCATCTCAGCGTTTCCCGGACAAGCCGGGAAAGATCCTCGTGAAGATTGCTCCACTCGATCAGGCGCATCATGTTCAGGAAACGGGGGGCGCACCATTTGCGGAGCTGGTTACGCTTCCAGTGCGAGCCCTCGCGAAACTGCCGCACTTCTTTCCACATGGATAGCATGGAGAGAAAATCACTATCCTCATTCCTCCACTGGGCATGAGCAACATCGGCCTTGTCTGCCACATCAGCCGGACGCTCCTTCGGATCCATGATGTTCAGTCCGGCAACAATAACCAAAACTTCGGGAAGGGCTCGTTCGTATTGAGCTTCCAAAAGCATGCGCCCCAGACGGGGATCAATCGGCAGGCGGGCGAGTTTTTTACCGACAGGGGTCAGCTGCTTCTTTTTATCGACGGCCCCGATTTCCCGAAGAGTTCGGTAGCCTTCCGTTACAAGTTTCGACGAAGGAGGATCGGGCAAAGGAAATTCCCCGATCTCGGGCAATCCGAGATCTTTCATCTTCAGCAGAACTCCGGCCAGCGAACTGCGCTTAATCTCCGGATCCGTAAACGGGGTTCGTTTCTCCCAATTCTCCTCGCTGTACAAGCGGATACAGACCCCTTCGCAAATACGGCCGCAACGCCCGGCCCGCTGTCGGGCGCTTGCCTGCGACACTTCCTCAATCTGGAGCCTTTGTACCTGTCGCGCAGCACTGTACCGGCTCACGCGGGCCAGTCCGGAATCCACTACGTACACAATACCGGGAATCGTCAGGGACGTTTCCGCCACATTGGTCGCCAGCACGATGCGGCGATGCGAGCCGTCGGGATGAAAAATCCTCTGCTGGTCAGCCAGGCCCAACCGGGCAAACAGAGGCAGAATACGCGTCCGGGACAGATTCATCCCCTCCAGCTTTTCCGCCGTCTCGCGGATTTCCCGTTCGCCGGGCAGAAAAACAAGAACGTCCCCCCTGGCATCGTAATCGTTCAGCCACTTGACGGCACGCCCGACATGGTCGGGCAACTCCTCATCCTCCCAGGCGGGAGGCAGGTAATGGATATCGACGGGAAATGTACGCCCCTCCACATTGATGACGGGAGCATCGCCGAAAAACTCGGAAAATCCTCCTGCATCCATCGTGGCGGAACTAATGATGATCCGCAGATCCTTGCGCCTCTTTGTCAGCAGTTTGAGGTAGCCCAGCAGGAAGTCTATGTTGAGACTGCGCTCATGGGCCTCATCGAGAATGATCGTGTGATACTGCCGCAAGTCGGGATCCTTCTGCATTTCGGCCAGCAGGATCCCGTCCGTCATAAATTTGAGCAAAGTCTCCTCGCTGATCTTGTCCTCGAAACGCACCTGGTAGCCGACGAGGGAACCCAATTCGCATTTCATTTCCTCAGCGACGCGACGAGCGACGGAAGCGGCGGCAATTCGTCTCGGCTGGGTACAGCCAACCCGGCCCCGCCGATTGTCTCCGACAATCTCCAGCGCCATTTTGGGGAGCTGGGTCGTTTTCCCTGAACCCGTTTCACCGACAACCACCACAACTTGATGGGCACACAACGCCTCCTCGATCACGGATTTGTGACGAGCCACAGGCAGATCTGGATATTCAATAGTCGCCATCGGACACAAAACGGAATTCCCAACAAACGGAAGGCGGCCTTGTACCATGCCAAACACTTTGCCGCAAGAGCGGATGTTTGACAACATCCTCCCATTTTCTATCATGCAAGTATGCGAATTGCCCTGCTCTGCCTCATCTGTCTTCCGGCTTTTCTTCCCCTTTCCCAGGCGGCAGAATCTCAGGCCAACCGACCCTTGCCGGAAAAAATAGAAGTCGAAGACACTGATAACTGTTACCGTCTGGATACCCATTTCTACCGCTCCGCCCAACCGAACGACGAAGGTTTCGCCGACTTTCAGAAAAAGGGGATTAAAAGTGTACTCAACCTCCGCGAACACCATTCGGACAACCGGAAAGCCGCCAAAACAACGCTAAAACTCTACCACTATCCCGTCGCCGCCGGCAAACTGACTCGCAACGATCTGATGGAGTGCCTTCTGACCGTCGAACTGGCGCCCAAACCCATCGTCATTCACTGCTGGCATGGTTCTGACCGGACGGGAGTCGTCTGCGCCGCCTACCGCATCGTCAAACAAGGGTGGCCGGTCGACGACGCCATACGCGAATTTACCGATGGCCCGTTCGGCTTCCATTCAACCTTTTACGGGAATCTACCCGCCTTATTGAAATCCATCGACTGGAAAGCCTTCAAGAAGGAACTCTCCCAAAAAGCAGAGGAAGCTAGAATCAGGGCAAAAGCCCGGGAAAAGTAATTTACTCCTCCCGGAACAGGGAACGCATCAGAGCAATCTCTGCCGCGTGACCGTCGAGATCGTGCGGAGTTTCCAAATAAAATGGCAGGCGCCGCAACAGAGGGTGGTTGATGACGGCCTCCAAGGCGGGAAGACCAATCAACCCTTCGCCCACGCCCGCATGGCGGTCCTTGTTGGCGGAAAAAGGCATCATGCTGTCGTTGAGGTGGATAGCCTTGAGGCGATCCAGACCGATAACGCGGTCAAACTCGGCCAAAACGCCATCGAGATCGTGGACAATATCATAGCCCGCAGAAAAAACATGGCAGGTATCCAGACACACGCCGAGGCAATGATGGCATTCGACCAGCTCTATCACGGCAGCCAGTTCCTCAAACGAACGCCCCACTTCGGTTCCCTTGCCGGACATAGTCTCCAGTAAAATAGATGTCGATTGATCCGGAGCGATAATGCGATTGAGCATGCCGGCAATCAATTCGATTCCCGCTTCCGCTCCCTGCCCCAAATGGTTGCCAGGATGAAAATTGTACATGCCGCCGGGAATCAGAGCCATCACGGCAAGATCGTCCCGCATGACTTCTTCCGCAAATTCACGGACACGTTCCCCGGTAGAACAGGCATTAAGCGTATACGGGGCATGCGCCAGGACCGGGGCAAAGTCATGATCGCGGGAGTAAGCAACAAGAGCGTCGAGATCGCTGCGGTCCAGTTTTTTTGCTTTGCTGCCACGCGGATTGCGGGTGAAAAACTGGAAGGTATTGGCGCCGATCGCCGTTGCCGTCCGACCCATGTTCAAAAAACCCTTGGCGGACGAAAGATGCGTTCCGATATTCAACATGGGATCAAACGTAAATGCGGGGCACTCGGGCGCTGATGCTCGTCAACACATTGCTGGGAATTGTCCCGGCGCGGACCGTCAATTCCTCCCAGCTGACGTGGGGCCCCATGATTTCCACAACATCGCCGGGACGGACTTCCTGTTCGAGATAGGAAACATCCACCATGATCTGATCCATCGTAATACGGCCCAGTACAGGACAATACTGTCCGTTCACGTACACGCGGGAACCCTTGTTGGAAAGATACTGCAGATAACCGTCGGCATATCCGATGCCGATGGTCGCCACTCGAGTAGAGTACTTGGTAATGTAGCAATGATTATAAGATACCCCATGGTTGCCCGGCAGAGTACGTACAATCGTCACGCGGCTGTACAAGGTCATCGTCGGCTTCAGTTCCTTATTGTAAGGAGAAGGCATCGGGGAATAGCCGTAGAGCAGGCGGCCTAGGCGCACCATGTTGGCCGAAGGCACCTTATAGTTGAACATCGCCGCACTGCTGCAAAGATGGCGGTATTCGTAGGCGTAAGTCGCGGAAAGTTCGTTAACGGCCTCCTTGAAACTGTCGATCTGCTGATGCGTGAAGGTAATGTCTTCCGATGCCGCCGAAAGATGGGAGAAAATCCCCTCCAGATGCAGGTGGGGCAACTGCCGCAACCTTTCCGTCAGTCCATGAAGTTCCGTCGGCAGAAATCCGCTGCGTCCCATGCCCGTATCCACACAAATATGGACATGTACCGGCTTTCCGTACAACTGGCCGAGGGAATTGAAATGTTCCGCTTCCTCCATGCTCGCCACAGCCGTCCGCCAGCCGTTCTGGACAATAACCTCGCGTTCCTCCGGGAAGCAAGGACCGAGGATGAAAGGAACAGTCTTGCAATGGGCATCGCGCACGCGAGCCGCCTCCGCAATCGTTGCAACACCGTAGAAGGCGCAGTCCTCATCATCAAGAGCCCGCGCGACGCCCTCCAATCCGTGACCGTAAGCCTCGGCCTTGATAATAGCCATCATGGCATGGTTTGCCATGACGCGGCGTACAACATTCAAATTATGCCGGATGGCATCCGTATCAATTTGCGCCCATGCTCTCAGAAGGCTCGTAGAGGACATAGTGCAAGTGTAGAGGGAATGCCTTCCCGTGCAAGCCGTAATAGTGCCTGTTCCCACATCGGGAAAATGTAAAACCAGGATTTTGAAATTTTACAAACCATTGTAAAGAAGTGTCATTATTATTCAGCACCTTCCGGTCGAAAACTGTCATGACAGACATGAGCAGTAGCAAAAAGAGCCTCGTTTTGTGCCTTCTCCCCTTCCTGTGCGGAGCAGGCCAGGCAGCGGTATCCACTCCGGTTGACAAACCCCAATACCAGCAAAGCCGCTTTGGCACCGACATCCAGCCACTCAGCCCGCAGGAAGTCAGTCCGAGCCTGCAAAAGGCCATGACGCCCAATGAACAAATCCTTAAACGATTCAAAGGGGCGGCAACACCGGAAGCATCCTTGAACGCCAACGGCGTCAGCCGGCACGGTTCCGGGGGAGGACTCCAGTTCTTCCCGTCCCAGCCTTTGAATTTCATGCCCTACCTGGACAGTCTCTATGTTCTTGGCAATACCTGTGTCGAACCGGGAGCCGTTTTTGAAGAAGACGCCCTGTCCACCAGCATGCAAAAGATCAAAAAAGAAGTCTCGCAGTACGGTGTCACCTACTCCTTGTCGCACGGTTTTGGCTACTCTTATGTTGCAGGCGAACTTCCCGACCGTAGCAACAAGCGCTCCTTCCCGGTATACAATCTGTCCCTGCAAACCAACGTAACCTTCTTCCGGGATTCCCACACGGGAAATGGACTGTTCCTGATCTCCGACCTGGAATACGGTCCGGGACTCGGCTTCAACCAGAACCGGCAAGCCCCCAACAATAGCATGGGCGCCAGCCAGCTCGTCTCCGGGTTCTACAACTTCGGCGATCCCTATTTTGAAAACCTCAGCCTTGGCTACACGGCCTTCAAAGGCAAGCTTGTCGTAATGGCAGGCCTTCTCGAAGTAGACAGTTTCCTGGATCACAATATCTATGCCGCGCCTTTCGACAACTCCTCCCTGAACAACACACAAGCCCTCCCCCTTTCCTCCTCCAGCTGGGGCTACCACATCGCCTGGCAGCCGAACAAATCGTTCTACATGATGATTTCCAGCACATCAAACAACACTCCTGTCAGACACAACCCGTTTAACTACATCAGCTCCAACAACTGGAGCAATGTTCTTGAAATCGGCTGGATCACGGAAGACCTGGCAGGACTCGGGCCAGGAGCCTACCGTATCCAACCCTTTTGGACCACCAGCCAGGGAGACAACGGCGGCGGTCTCGCCATAAACATCCAGCAACAACTCGGCAGAAACAGCACCCTCGGCTGGTTTCTGACCGCCGGTGCCGCCGATGACAATGCCGCCCGCGTCACAGGCATCCAATACAGTGCGGCCACCGGCCTCCTGTGGATGACTCCTTTCTCAAAGACCTCCTCATGGCGGATCTTTCGTTCAGCCAATAACGGATGTCTCGGCTTAGGCGTCCTCTGGCAGCGAGGTGCCAAGGACAACGGCCCCTATACCAACAACAATGAATACGGCGCCGAACTGTCCTACACCCTGCAGATGACTCCTACCATGACCATTAAACCCGACATCCAGGTCGTTCACAACCCGATCCACGGCAAACGCGGCCAGACAGATGTTGTCCTCCAGATCCAAAATATCTGGACCTGGTAAACACACCTTCTCCCCGAAGTTCAATAACCTCGTACATTCCCTGACGGGCTGGATCATCTCAGGTACCCATGTCGTGATTCAGCCCGTTTTATTTGAATTTTTAGAAAATAAGTTGATTTTCAGGGTTGTTTTTCTATACCCATAATATATGTCGCAATTTTCTACTATCTTGAAGTTCCTCTCTTTGTCCATCCTGGCAGGCATTCCGTCAGGGCAAGCCATTGATATTCTCAATGTTCCCGGTTCCGACGGAACTCCGTTTTTCCAACTCTACCTTTACAATCCGGGCGAGCATCCGGAGGCCGCCCCCGAGAAAGACGGTTCGGACTTTACATTAAATGACAGGGAAAAGGCTGCCATCATCGACGGACTTTCCTACTGGGCCTCCATCTTGACGCCCAAGGCAAAGAACCAAGCGCCTCTCAATATTGCCATTGTCACCGAGGGTGAATATGATGGTAACGCCTCTGCAACGAGCGATTATCTACCCAATGGATATACCATGCTGAGTTCCGCGTTGACGGGAAATCCTCCTTTAGGGGATCCGGAATTGGACGGTGCCCTGGCTCTAATCACAGTTGATCATGCCCAATATTTCAATGGCGAATGGAACACGTCTCCTATGCCCTCTTTCCCGGAAAACGGAGAAAAAGCGAATCTCCCCTCCATTCTCGTCCATGAAATGATGCATGCCTTGGGATTGGTATGCGACACCGATGCTAACAGCGATAATACCTTATTCTCCTTCACAGGGAAATCCTTGTGGAATGCCGGCCTGCGTGACATCTATGGTCATGCAGCGCAAGACGGGATGATCATCACGGAAAAAGGCAGTAAGGAAGATGATGGAACCGCATTTGTAACAAACGGAAAATCATCTCATGTCGGAGTTTATTTTACCGGAAACCATGTCGAAGAAGTCTTGCAGGGAGCTCTTTTAGCCTGGCCGGATGACTCCACGGAAAACCGGGTAGCCGGACTTCCCGTTAACGGCTGGGAAGAAAATGAATTTGGATGCTCTAACCCTGAGTTCAGCCACATCGAATTGCAGAATTCGCTGATGAGTCACCAAGACTACCGAAACTGGAATATCTTGATGGAAGCGGAACTGGCTGTCATGCAAGATTGCGGGCTGGAACTGGACCGCCGCAATTTTTACGGAAATTCCCTGTACAACGATGGACTGACCTACATCAATAAGAACCCCTATTATGCCCGAAATGCAGAAGGAACCGGATGGAAGGAAGGCCAATACAACCCCACTACCTATGGCACAGGGTTTCACGTTTATGGCAGCCACAACACCATCCGGCAGACAGCCGACCTGCTTTCCTCTGGAAAATGGGGTATCGGCATCCGTATGGACGGAAGCGGAAACACCTTGACCATTGACCCAAACGTCAGGGTCCATGCCAATGGTACCGAAGGAAATGCCCTTTTGGTTGCCTACGGAAGAAACCACCATGTCGTCCACAGAGGCTCATTGCAAGCCTTGGGAAGAAAGGGAATCTCAGCCCGATTCGATTTCGGAAGCAACGCAATGGGAGACAAGGATGAATGGCGGGGATCATGGATGAGATCCAAATGGCACGATGGCGAGGAGTCATGGATACAAGGCCCCTTGCTGGATGCCCTCAAGGGTGCACTGGTGGATAGTTTTGACGTCACCGGAAGCCTTGCGGGAAGCAAAGCGGCAATTTTCATTTCCAACAACGCCTATGTGGATCAGATCAATATCATGGCCGGAGCCTCCGTATCCGGAGACATCATTTCAGAATGGGATTGGAACAACGACAACCTCCAAGCCGTAAGCTCGGATAGACTCATTACAAAACTGACCTTCGGCAAAATGGCCGATGCCCTGGGACAAGCCATGGAGCAGCCAGATGCATCCTTTTCCATGCGTTACGACGGAAAAATTTCCGGTCCTACCGGGATCGCCATGCGCGTGGCAGGAGGAACACTCTCCTACAACGGTAGTGCCGACATCCTGTCAGTCGTCGTAGAACATGGTGCCACCCTGACCGGTAACGGAACATACCGTGTAGATGAGCTCATAGAAAACAAAGGTACACTCTCCCCGGGCAACAGTATCGGTACCGTCAACATCCAGGGAAACTTCGTGCAGACGGAAACAGGCCGTCTCCTGATGGAATTAAATGACTCCGGCCAACATGACCTCATCGCCATCGACGGAAATGCACAAATAGAAGGAACACTGGAGCTGGCACTGCAACGCGGCTACTACCGGGATTCCTTCTCCGTTACACCTCTGGAAGTCACTGGCGACTTCCTGCCCGACTACACCCTGGTCTGTGATCCAATGTCACCGACGCTCGCCGTCACCACCCGTCAGGAAAGTACCACCGGACACCACGGAATCGTCGTCACCACAAACCGTGCTGCCAATGCCTACAGCCAATACGCTGAAGTGAGTTCCTCGAGTGCCCGGGAAACGGGGCGAGCCCTGGACCACATCGCGGCAGCGTCTCCAGAAAAAATGCGCTCCCTGTTCGGTGCGCTCGACTTCTCTGCACAGGACGGCAGCGACATCCGCTTTGCACTGCCCCGCTTGTCTGCCGATGCCTACGGTGCCGCGGCACTAGCCACTCTGGATATGCAGCGGATGCTGTCAGACACCGTCTTCTCCGGCACAAAAACCTACATCAACTCCGGACAAGGAAACTACCTGTTCATCCAGCCTTACACAAACGGCAACGACCAGCCGGGAAGCATTGGATACAAATCGTATAACATCGGAACCCTGGTCGGCATCAGGCGGCAAACCAGCGAAAAACTGCATTACGGAGGACATGCCATCTTCAACTACCTGAACATGCGTGGCGACACCAACGGCAAACTGGAAGGCAACAGCTTCATGCTGGGCGGACAACTCGAATACGCCCCCCAGCCGGAAGGCTTCAAACTGGCCCTGCTCGGCCGGGCCGGAATCGACCAAATGCGAATGAAGCGCCAAATCGCGTTCAACGGCTACGACGCCAGCCACTCTGCGGACTGGACCGGATTCTCCGGAACCATCCGCCTGCAAGGCTCGTACGACAAAGACCTGGGTTCCGTCATCGCCAGATCGCTGGCATCCCTGGACTACGGACTGGCAACACGCCCATCCTGCACGGAAAACGGTTCGGAAGCCTCGCGCCTTGCCTTGGGTTCCAACGCCTACCAATCCCTCAGAACCCGACTCGGTGGCCAGATCATCACCAGTCCCATAACCATCAGCGGCCAATCCTCCTGGCTGGCAAAAGCCTCAGCCACCTGGAACCATGAATTCATGAACCGTGCCGGCACCACCGATACCGCTTTTGCCGCCAGCAACTACGGCTTTTCAAACAAAGTCAAATTCCCGGGCCGCGACAGCATCGCCCTGGAAGCCGGAGTCGCTCTCGGCATCAATCAAGCCATCTCCCTCCAACTCAACGCCGGCAACGAACTCTACATGCATGGAGACGAAAGCATCTACGGCAACATCTCACTCACCTGGACATTCTAAGCCATATCCCTGGTACTTCCACCACATTATCCAGGCCTGTTTGGTGAAGGTAAAATCAGATCAAAATGTCTCAATTACCCATGGCAGTCATGCCATATATGCATAAATTTGCCTCCTATTGGTCGAAATCCAATAGGAGACAAAGCATGTAATCAGATTAATATTACGATAACCAAAAGTAACTTAATATTCCAGTCAATCCTAGAGATCTTTTATACTTGTTCCTTTTTACCGAAGAACCGGATCATTTCTCCAATCACTAGGACAACAGAAGTTGCACATATGATCACAAGCCAATCCAACAGCGAGAGGGGTACAATATTAAATAAACTCCCTCCTAAAGAAATGATTGCAATCTGCCCTACGAAGATCAGGGCAACAATCAGGCAGAAACCCTGACAACCTTTGAAATGAAAAGCAGATCGTCCTGTCTTAAATGCCTTCGCATTAAAAAGATTCCAAAGCTGAAGGAAAACAAAAATAGTAAAAAATACACTAAGCTCATAAGGCGACAAATGATTCTCGTCTTCAAACTTAATATCAAGGAAATCAGACATCTGATTAATTGATGCATGTTGCAATACATAAAGAAGTCCCCAGAGAAATAAGAAGAACAACCCACCTACAGCAATAATGTTTTTCTTCATATCAGAACTAATAATGAAAGATTCCCTATCTCTGGGAGATTCTTTCATCACGCTTTCATCGGGAGGCAATGAAGCAAGGGCCATGGCCGCAAACGTATCCATAATCAAATTAACCCAGAGCATTTGAGTCACTGTAAGAGGAGATTCCGTTCCCATAAAAGAACCGACAAGAACGATAAAACATGCTGCAACGTTGACTGTCAGCTGGAATAAAATGAAACGTTGAATATTCTGGAATAAAGAACGGCCCCACATAACGGCACGTGCGATACTGCTAAAGGAATTATCAATAATTGTAATATCACTAGCCTCTTTTGCAACAGATGTGCCATCTCCCATCGACAAACCAACATGTGCTGCTTTAAGTGCCGGGGCATCATTGGTTCCATCTCCCGTCACAGCGACAACTTCGTTCAGTGATTGAAGATTTTCTACCAAATACCGCTTATCCATAGGACGAGCACGAGAAATCACCTTTACTTCAGATAATCTCCTTTTTAATTCAGCTCCTGATAGAGTAGTTAGTTCGGCACCAGTAATATGGCTTGTTTCAGGTTCGTTCTCTTCCCACAACCCAATCTGACGCGCAATTTCCTTAGCTGTACCAGAGGTATCTCCAGTGACAATTTTGACCTTGATTCCAGCATTAACACATTCTTTGACTGCATGAGGAACTTCAATCCGAATAGGATCAGAAATCGCAACAATCCCAAGAAATGTAAGATTGTTGCAAGCAATTTTGCCATCGACAATAGGAGACTCATCGGACTCAAGAATACGGTAGGCAAAGCCAAGAGTTCTCATCGCCTGAGCCTGATATTTACTTAACTGAGCATCAATTTCCAGCTGTGTGGCATTACCACTTGTCCGAGAACAAAGAGAATATACAATTTCAGGAGCCCCCTTCACATAAAGCACTTTTTTCCCAAGAAGCTGCGAATCCACAATCGTCGCCATATATTTAAGCTCCGTAGAGAAAGGAATCTGCTGCAGAACCTCCGATTGATCACGAAGCTGACGATAATCGACTCCCGCACCTGCCAACCAAAGAAGTAACGCCCCTTCAGTAGGATTGCCAATTGCATACGAACGGGCAGTAGCGGATTGATCGAGGGACGCAGTAGAATTGACAGAAAGTCCTTCTTTAATTAAGAGGCCGATTTCACTATCATCGAGTTTACGATCATTTAGGCCATAAAAGTCGGTCTGGGCAACTGTCATACAGTTCTGCGTCAACGTACCTGTCTTATCAGTACAAATGACGGTTGTTGCGCCCATCGTCTCGCATGCATGCATTCTGCGCACTAAATTATTTGTCTGTAGCATACGTCTCATGCTATATGCCAAACTCAACGTAACAGCCATGGGAAGCCCTTCGGGAACGGCAACAACAATAAGTGTTACAGCAATCATTATTGTTTGCAGGATATAGAGAGAAAAATCCATCCATGTAAAAGTATCTAACGACGGTAACTGATGGAAATAAGCAAAAAGACGCCCTGCAATAATCAACACAGCAAATGCATAACTTGCCTTTTCGATAAGAGAACCAAGACGATCCAATTGCTCATTAAGAGGTGTACATACGCTGTCATCAATCTGTACAGCTTCCATGACTTTGCCATTTTCCGTTTGATCCCCCACGTGAAGAACTTTGAAAATGCCGTATCCCTCCATAACTTTTGTCCCTCTCATCACATGATTTGTAGGGAAAGTAGCATCCTTTTGAAAATCATGTTCCACAACACTCTTGAAACAAATCGGTTCTCCTGTGAGAGAAGATTCATCCACATGTAATGACATGCACTCCAGCAATTCCCCGTCTGCCGGAATTTCATTTCCAGTTTCTATTCTGACGATATCGCCCACAACGACATCACGCTTCGGTACGACAGTAAGAAATCCATTTCTAATGACCTGAACCAACTCGTCATCATTTATTTTATTGAGCAATGTAAATTCTTTATCAGCCTTGATCTCAAAAATAAAAGCAAGTCCCGTTGCCAAAAGTATCGCGATAAAAATACCCATTGGCTCAAAAAAGATCGAAAAGCCCTTATCTAACATGAAGTATTCATAACATGATACCCCAATGGATAATGTCCCAGCTACTAAAAGAATAATAATTAAAGGATCCCCGAATTTTTCGAGAAACCGTTTCCATAACGCCTCCTTTTCGCGAGGAGTGATAATATTGCATCCGTGCTGTTCACGGCTCACAAGTACTTCTTTATCGCTAAGACCCGAATAACTATGTTTGTTTTTCATATAATAAATTTTTATTGATAAACTAATTTTTAACTAATTGAACCACAATCAACCGCCCCCCATCATTTTGGGAAAGCAAAATTTTCTTTCCGTCCGTCAAAGCCACATACTCTCCAATCCCAATTTTTCTATTTGCATCCGTATCAATAAGACTATCAAGTTTACGATTTATAAGAATCCACTCGTTATTAAAAAAATGAAAATCAGCAACCGGAACCTTATCTTCTGCCTTCGTTTTCTCGTTAGCAGACACGAATCGGTTGACGTGCCACATATAGAGAGACTGCTTATCATACACCATAAGTCTATAATTTTCGGGAAGATACGATCCTCCTTTTCTCGAAGAACAATAAAAATTCAGGACGGGAAGAATTCCCTTGTATTGCCTTCCACAAAAAGGACAGCAAGGCGATGTAGAATTATCAAAAACAAACCATTTGGCTTCACATTGTGGATTTTGGCATGGTTGCATCAAATCCGTCGTTTTTATAAGCGCATGCTCCCACTCGTCAGCAGTAGGACGTTTCTCGGGATTATGAAGGCCAACAATAAATGCTCTATCAAACAGATCTTTCAGATAGGGGCCGCAAATTGTATACGGCATTTTGGTTACATCTCCCTGAGGTAGCTCGCTTTTATCCAGTTGATCAACTTTAGGAAGATTGCTTCTATCGGTAGGATTTTCAATAAATAACGCTTTTTCTCCCATGGAGATTTCTTCATCCTTAGCCGTATCCACGTGATTAACCTTTCCTCCTCTTAAAGGATGACGATAAAGCAGATACATATATATCAACACAGCAAGAGCATGGCGATCAGTCTTGATGCTTGGAAGCGACTTCTGAGGAGACTGTAAAGGAAGAGAACGAGTCTGAAGTACTTCGGGAGCAATAAAATCAGGTGTCCCTACAACATCAGGGGGATATTTTCCAGGTACAACCAAACCATCGATATCAATAATTGCCGCTCTACCACTGGAAGGGTCAACTAGAACATTTTTGTATGAAAGATCCGAATGAGCAAGTCCAGCTGCATGCAGCCTTTTAACTGCACGGGCAATCCGAATACACATTTGGAAATGATGTAGCCACGTTCCTTTTTCCGATGCCGGCAGAAATTTATTGCGTAACTTCGCAGAAGCAAACCACTTCCCCTCTTTCTCCTTACCTTTAAAATTTCCAGATTCAAAAAAGAAATGCTTTTTGTAACTAGGACATACAATACCAACCTTATCACCCCATTTTACAATTTTTGTTGGCCAACAAAAAAGATCTTCCCAATAGGCGCCACCATCCTGATTAAAAATTTTCTCACGATAAATACCCGTTATATTATGAAGACGATCTAGCGCATTGGCATCCTGTGGTACTCTAAAAAAACCAACGACATACGATTTATCTGTGCTAAAATACACATCCTTCATCGCCCCGGATCCAATAACATCATCCAGGAACTCAATAGAGGAACCATCTTCCGCTATCAGTTTTATTGTTTTAGCCATATTTAGTATAAAATTGCAATCGTCCTATCATCGTGATTCCCCTGCGACCAAAACAGGAGCCATTTCAGAAGTGCATCAGATGGATCTTCCTTATCACCTGCAAGCTGGGGAACTTCTGCCAATAGTTCAGACCACAAGTCATCCCACATTTTCGGTTTTTCCAAGTTTGCATCAGTCTCGAATTTTGGGTCGGAAATGCCATCGGTCATAAGTATTACCGCTGTAAAATCTTCAATAAAATCAAATTTCAGCCGCGCAATTATATCCTGCGAGTTATACATAATTTCTTTCATTGTCAAAAAACGAGTTTGCCCTGCAAATTCACCACCATCGGGTTTCCCCATGATTTTTAAATATGTAGTATCCTCAGAGCGCCTGTAAATAGCAAGGGCTCCATCGCCTACCCAAAAAGAAGCGACAAACCAACCAAAATCAAATTTCTTTGCAATAGTAATTAAAATTGTTGTTGCAAATTCTCTCGTCTGAATCGCTTGTGAAGAGGCCTCTTCCTCTATGCTTTTATAGGCATTAAAAGCTGCTTTTCCCAACAGATAGTAAAGAGCATCAGAAAAAGATTTTTCTACTGCTTGTGATGGATCATGGTATTGCACATGAATTTTTTCCGATAACGATTCATCATCGTTCTCCAATAGCCCAGCACAATTAGTCAGAGCAACATCGCAAGCTATTTGAGAACCACGGCGAGAATATTCCGCAGAACCAGCGCCATCAGCAACCGCAAGAATATACCAACCAGTTTTCTCACAGAATTTCATTGCAAAGTGATCATCACGAGCTTTGCCGACATGAGCATGAGAACGACCACGCAGGCTGGCAGCTACCATATTTTTGCCATTCTCCTGTAAACGCGGGATGAAACATTTCTCAAAATCAGGTTTGTAATATGGAATCCCTGAAGGTGTCGGAATATCTTTCCATAAATCACGAGGATCGGGATTAACAACCAGTATCAAGGAACGCGACAAGGTATGTTCTTCGTCTTCGACATCTAATTGATAATAAAGCGTCAAGGAAATTTCTCCCGCTTCCGATGCTTGTCCAGAAATAACTCCGGTATCCGGGTTATAAGATAATCCGGTTCCTTCTAGACCAAGCACCCACATGTTGACAATTTCATAGTCTTTGAAAACAATGGATTCCAGTTGGTATTGGTAATCTTGAGCTACCCGTGCGTTTGGAAGGGAAAAATTAAATGATTCCAAATATTGTTCCAAAATACATTTTTGCTCCATAAAAACTCTATTTCTTATCTTTTCAACAAACGCACTTAATGTATTAGTCAAAAAAATTTCATTTTCGATAATATATTCATTTAACTCACCAACAGTAGCCAATTTGATAATATCAAGATAGTTATTCATACACCTTATCCTTGGCTTCGATTGATATCTAAATTTTTACCCATCAATTTCATGTATCCTGATGAATTGCACCATGGGCACTTTAATGTTTTTTTCAGTTCGCCACAAAAAATACCTCCACACTGACAAATGATCATTCCAAAGCTATTTCCACAACAGGGACAAGATGGGCTACCTTCCAGGTCGATTGTACTAACTTTCACCGAGGCATAATGGGGTTCTGTTAATTCCAAATAGTTTTTTTCGTCTATGGGATAGGCGCCCTGCAATTTGAAATATCGTTCGTTGAGATTCATTTCATTCAAACTTTCAAAACCTTCCATCATCCGGACTTTCTTTATAAATTTTATGAGGTAAGGTTGTTTTGTCTCCTGACATTTAGCCACAAGTACAACATAATTATCATCCACCTTTTCAGGTACAATTTTCTTTAAGTCAATTTTGCATAGATCTGACTCATTGAGCAGTTCGGAAATTTCTTGTTCAAAACCATTCTTGGCAATAGACATACTCCGAGTTTTTATCGAAGCTGTTATCCAATCGAAAAATTCCTGATATGATTGTTGATTTTCACGATCGAAAATAACGATATTGTCTGTTAATTTTGATAGAGCAGACACATCAGCACCTCTTCCGACGGAAATAGCTATCAGGCTACATTGATTCCGATAGTATATATTCCAACGCTCAAAGTTTTTTTCATATTGATCCGTTGGAATCCCATCCGTAAACAGAAAGACGATTGGTTTCCAATCACCTTTAATTTTTTCTGTCGTTTTTTGCACGGAATTGTCAATATCATCCATTAAGGCATTCAATCCTTCTCCAAGAGAAGTACCACCGCCTACGGGTAATTTTGGGGGATAAAACTGATACAGCTCTGTTAGAGGAAGAACTATTTTGGCTTTACCTGCAAAGACGATCACTGACACAAAAACAGTCTCCAATGCATAGGGATTATTCCTAAGTTCTTGAATGACGTATCTCATACCCTGTTCTACTTCTTCAACAGGTGCACCAACCATTGATTCCGAAACATCGATTAAAAAATATATTGGTAATCTTCGCATATAAAATTTCCTATTAAATCACGAGATTAATCTCTGCAGGAGGAGGTGGGAGCACGAGATCGTCTGTAGCACCAATGCTGCGATTCCCTACTCCAATAGACGCTGACACCCAAGTAAAGAATTTCATAAACGAAGCGCTATCCATTACATCCAAAGCATAAACTTGCGATGTAAGTTTTTGCAGAGGTTCTACCTTTGCTTTCATGCCTGCTGCACATGCAATGATACTGGCAAACTTACGTTTTTTTACCTGCTCAATCATTTCATTGTAAAGAAATGTATCAGAAGGTTTGCCGTCTGTCATAACGAACAGAAGAGGCATCCAGTCTCCTTTTTTGTCTTTAGTTGTCCTTTGTACTTCCTGGTCAACACATTGACATAGAAGTTGCAGAGCAGCCCCTAAATGAGTAGGTCCAGAATCAGGAGTTGTTATTGTAGGTAATTTTAGCTGATCCAAGCTTGTCAGAGGAAAAAGCTGTTTGACATCTTTATCGAAGACAATGATGCTCATGTGGACAGAATCCAGAGCAAATGGATCCTGCCTGAGACTGGACAACATCGCTTCTAGACCAACCTTAACTGATTCAATAGGTTCTCCTTTCATAGAACCCGATGTATCTATCAATAAATATACGGGGAGTTTCCGGGACATGGTAATGACGGCATAAGACTTACATATATTTTGTCGTGCCGTTAATCCTACACAACGATGTTAACTTCTGGAGGAGGAGGAGGCAATTCGCTAAGACCATTGACTTCTTTGCCGCTATCTTCAACTTTCATGCTCCCGGCGCTAACGGATGCAGAGACCCACTTGAAAAATTGCTTAATCGTTTCTCGATCAGCTGTATCCAATGATACAACGCATTCTGTAATTTGCTTAAGAACGTTTGTGTCTGCTCCATTTCCAGCGGCACATGCAACAATCATTCCAAATTTTAACTTCTTGAGTGCATCTAGCCCTTTCTGCAAATCATCGGTAGGTACACCATCGGTCATGATAAACACCAACGGTTTCCAATCGCCTTTGATTTCAGCCGTAGTTTTTGACACTTCCCTCTCCACACAATCAGAAAGGAGACAGAGAGCCTCTCCCAATGCCGTGCAACCATTAGCAGCTATAACTGGTTCTTTGAAAGCGGAAAGTTCTGTAAGAGGAACGATCTGTTGAGCCGAAGAATCAAAAGTGATAATGCTCAGGTAGGCGGTCTCCAATGCATAGGGATCAGACCTTAGTGTAGCAAGAAGAACTTGCAAACCATTCTTGACTGCCTCAATCGGTTCTCCAAACATGGAACCAGATGTATCAAGCAAAAGATAAACGGGTAATTTTCTCATTGTTTATTATATGTAGTTTATATTATTTTGCATAGTCACGTAAAATCCGACCAATTGTAATACACAGATTGGCATCTTCATAAGCATCCCCAATCGCTGCAAATCGCCACGCGTTTCCTCGCTTATATAAGCGGCCCATGATCAAGGCTTTTTTTCCCTTATATCCGGGCTGAGCAGATACGTCGTACTGAGCAAAAATTGCTTCTACCTTTGTTGGGGTTCCTTCATACATGCGTATTGCTGCATAAGGTATCTGAGAAAAATCTTCCTTCCCACAATTATTGAGAAAAAAGAAAATCTGTTCAATTTTTGGATTTATACCTGCCAAATTGACAGTTATAATTTCATTATCTAATCCATCGTCGCCTCCAATGTCTCCCTTGAGGTCGTCACCCGAATGATGCAATGCAAAATCGTACGAATCTACTTTTCCCATCGGCATGCCATATTTGGAAAGAAAATCCTGCCGATACAAAGGAGAATATATATAGTCGACACAATTTCCATTTCCATCAAGCATGATGCAACTAAGATCCAGATCTACTTCTTCTATTTTTTTGCTGAGTCCAAATAAACCTCTCTTAGTAGTTTCAATGGCGCCCCAGTTGCATCCTACGCAAAAATGCGCAAGCTGTACCCCATTATTTTTTTCGAGATTGATCTTTTGCCCTTTTTTTAGTCTGATTGCCATATTGATTCCTTATGGTATTAATTAAATGTAATCTTTCGCATATTTCTCTACGAAACCTTCAAGTCCATCGCGATAACCACATCCAATTGCTTCGAATTTCCATTCTCCATTCTTCTTGTAAAGACGTCCAAATTCTACTGATGTTTCTACAGAGAAATCTTCATCTAGTTCGTATTTTGCAATTTCTTCATTGGTAACCGTATTGCAAATACGAATATATGAATTATGGATTTGCCCAAAATTCTGTTTTCGCGTCTCATAGTCATGTATTGTCACGGTGAAGATGATTTCTTCAATCCTCGTATCTATACGGTACAAATCCACAAATAATGTTTCATCATCACCCTCATCACTGTTATCACCCGTTTGATCATCACCAGAAGAAATTACTGCTTTGTCAGGCGATTCCAGATTATTGTAAAAGACGAAAAAACCTTCTTCAGGTATCTGCCTATTCTTGTCGACCATGAATGCCGACGCATCTAAATCATAGGGATTTCCGGTATCAACATTGGCATCCCAGCCTAATCCCACACTTAGTTTCGACAACGAGATACTGATCCTTTGACCTTTTTGTAAATTGATTGCCATGATTTTATACATTACAGGATTGCCTATCCTGCATCATCATTGTCAGTCTTGATGGTCAGATGTAAAAAATTTCTTCAATCCTGCTCTCATCGATCCCGAACAATATAGCAACTTATTGAATATTAAATTATTATATAAAATCAAAATCATCCCATTTTTCGCTTGATGCGGGATAGGCAATCCTGTGCCCAAATGGAGGTATGACTGAAACAACAAGGACTCCCTTAGAGGAAATATTGGCCGCTGAACAACTTCTAAAAAACACGGGAATTTCTGTCTTGGAGGCGGCAACGTTGGTGCATCATCTCTATACGGCGGGTGGACAGAGTTCCCTCAGAGCCATGCAAAAGTGTGTAATCCGAGGCGTTGAGGCGCTGGAGCATGAGGACAGAACCGTTTCCTTCCAGGAAGCTGTCGATGAAACATTGAGGGCAAAAGCTCACTTGCGACCGACGAGTTTGAGGGATATCCGCTACTTTGCTCAAAGAATGATGCTGCGCGTTTCCGGATTGGAACGGCGCATGGTACGACAGATGGACAGCCATTTTTGTCAGGAAGTCGTGGAGCAATCGTTCTCTACGCCACGGCAGAGGTTCAAAGCCCGTGCCATATTAAGCGGAATCATGACGGTAGCTTTCAAACGAGGGTGGTGCCATGAAAACCCTGTTCTCCGAATCGACAGTCCTCCTATGCGGGAACACGAAATTCGACCTCTGGAGGCTTCGGATATCCAGGCTTTGCTCCACCAGGCGAAGACCATGTTTGATCAATCCTGCCTGGCAGCTGTTGGCCTTATGCTCTATGCGGGCATCCGGCCTCACGAATTGGAGCGCTTGCGCTGGAAAAACATCAATCTCAATACGAAAACGATTCTCATTGCTTCATCCCATAGCAAGACTGGAGGATGCCGGATAGTCTCCATCCACCCCGTTTTAAGGAATTTGCTACGCTCATGTCCTCCTGCTGCTCCGGATACTCCAATCTGCCCTACCGGATGGAGGCGCAAATGGACTCAGCTCCATCATGCCGCAGGATGGGACGGTGTCTCAAAGAAATGGCAAGCGGACAGCCTCCGGCACACTTTCGCCACTTATCATGCCTGCTATTATCGTAATTTGACTGATCTTCAGATGGAAATGGGGCACTCCTCCCTCAAACTCCTTCAATACAGATATCTTAATATGAACCATCGATCCAAAAAAGACGCCAAACAGTTCTGGCACCCCCAACCTACTCCTTCGCTTCAAGGCAAAGTTCTGCACTAAACTCTTGCATGATCCAAGCGCGAGTGACCAAAAGCATCTCCCACCGGCAATTTCCTATTTCGATTGCCCGGAACTCTACTTATAAAAAAGAAAAAGCGCTCATTCGGTAGCCGGAGGTTTACCTCCCGCGCTCCCCGGAACACCGCAATTTCGACGCGTTCTTTCACAAGCCGGCTCACTTTCAGGCACCAAGCCGATGAGCCGGCTTGTCACAGATAAGCCGTTATTCGGCTACCACGGAAATCCTCTGCCGGACATGATCTCCGTTTACGGCCTCGTCCACCATCGCCACCGCATAATCCGCGTAGCTGATAGTACTCTCTCCTTTGGAGCTCAGGGGCAGCTCTTCTCCTCCCAGAATATATTTGCCGGTTCTGGCTCCATCAGCCCGGAAATCGGCAGCCGGGCTGATGTACGTCCATTTCACATCATCCCTGGTACGGAGTTCTTCCAGCGCCTTGCCCATTGCGGAGGCCAAAGGCTTGAACATGTCGGGAAAATCCGGGGCATCCATAAGCTGCAGAGTATGTTCCGGGTTCACATACAGGCTACCGGCTCCTCCGACAATCAAAAGCCTTGCATCCTGCCCGCTTACGATATCGCACAAATGTTTTAAGGATGTACCGTGCAGAGGCAGGGTTTCCGGAGACCATGCGCCAAACGCGTCAATGACGACATCAAAGCCCTTCAAATCCGAAGCCGTCAAATCGAAAAGATCCTTTTTGATTACCTGTGTGGCATCGGACCGGTTTTCCCCACGTACAACTGCCGTAACGTCAAGCCCTCTTTCCATGGCTTCCCGAACGATTAGTTTGCCCTCTTTGCCATTTGCAGAAACAACTGCGATTTTCATAGTACCTATCTCCATTTCTATTTTTATTTTGCCCTCTTGTCTCCAAGATGATGACGAGCGATTACTTTTTCGCTTGCATGGTATACCATATATCTCTACTTACTTTTTGTAAAGTAAGCACCTTATTGTACTTTAGTTACTCATTGGAAACGATAGATCTTTTATGAAGGAAGAACTGCCGCCTTGCCCGGTCGAAATCACTTTGATGCTTATCCGAGATCGCTGGAAAGTATTGATTATCCGTGATTTGATGGACGGAACAAAACGCTTTGGAGAATTAAAGAAGTCTGTCGGGCACGTCTCTCAAAAGGTTCTGACAGCTAATTTACGCTCCATGGAAGAGAGCGGACTGCTTACCCGGAAAGTGTACCCCGAAGTACCGCCACGGGTGGAGTACACACTGACTGAAACAGGCTACAGTCTCAAGCCGGTTTTGGACGCCATGGTCGCATGGGGAACGGAGTACAAAAACAAGAACAGTTAAAACCCGGGCCATTCCGGCATTCTGCCAAATTCATGTTTTCGGCTATTTGACAATACCCGAGCATTCCTTGACTGCCTCATACAAACCCAGAACGCAGGCGGCCATGCGTTTGTAGTCGAGGGGGTCGGGGTTATCTGTGGCTTCGTGGTAGCGTTTGTTGCAAAAGAAGGCGGTGTCGGTAAGCATGACGGCTGGGATGTCCGCCGCCCAGAAATTACGGACGATTGAGACGTACTGTGAACACAAGAGCTCACCACGGTTAGCAAAATCAGTACCCCAATGCGAACCCAGAATCATTTGGGAATTCTCCAGAAAAAATTCATTCTCGCACTTTAGAATAACTCCTCCATCTGTCAATAGGCTTGGAAAGCAATCCGTCAAAAGTCCGTTAAAAATCATGCCACTCAAAGAAAATCATGGACATCCGGCGTTAACATGAGAAACTGGAAGGAGTCATTGTTTTATTGATATATGGAGCTTTTACTCTCCGTATACTGGAATACAACAACATCATTTCTCAAATCTCTATTCTATCCATGAAAACCAATTTTCAGCTTCGTTACGCTGCAAATCCCCGCGATGCCAAATCCTACGATACTTCCCGGCTCCGGGAAGACTTCCTGATCGAAACCCTCTTTACCGCAGATGAAATCAACTTGGTTTATTCCATGTATGATCGTCTGATCGTCGGCGGTATTCATCCGGTAGATGAAGCCTTGAAACTCGAACCCGTCGACGCCCTGCGTGCCGAATTCTTCACGGAACGCCGTGAGATCGGCCTCATCAATGTCGGAGGAGCAGGAAAAGTCTCCGTCGAGGGAACCGAATACGAAATCGGTCACAAGGAAGCCCTTTACATCGGCCGCGGCAACAAAGAGATTATCTTCTCCAGTTGCGACAAGACCGCCCCCGCCAAATTCTATTTCAACTCCGCCCCCGCTCATACGTCGTACCCAACGCGCAAGGTTACCAAGAAAGATGCCGTCATTCTGGAACTCGGGACTCTGGAAGAAAGCAATCACCGGGTCATCAACCGCATGATCGTCCGGGAAGTCCTGCAAACATGCCAGCTTCAAATGGGCATGACCGAGCTCAAGCCCGGCAGCGTCTGGAACACGATGCCGCCACACACTCACAACCGCCGCATGGAAGCCTACTTCTACTTTGACTTCTGCGACAAAAACGCGGTCTGTCACTTCATGGGCGAAATCGACGAAACGCGCCACATCTGGATGAAGCGCGAGCAAGCCGTAATCTCCCCGTCGTGGTCCATCCACTCTGCCTGCGCCACCAGCAATTACACTTTCATCTGGGGCATGGCAGGAGAGAATCTCGACTACAACGATATGGACGGCTGCACGGCCACCGATCTGAAATAACCCCCCTCTCCCATCCTCTCCTTCTTTCTTTTCACTCCAATCTTTGTTTTACTTATGTCTCAAGGAATTGATCTCTTCCGCCTCGATGGAAAAATCGCCCTCATTACGGGAAGTTCCCACGGTCTCGGCATGGCCGTCGCCATCGGCCTCGGACAAGCCGGGGCGACCATCGTCATCAATGGTTCCAATCCGGAAAAACTCGCTCAGGCCGTCGAAGAATACGCCTCTGCCGGCATTACCGCCCATCCCTACGTCTTCGACGTCACCCGGGAGGATTTGATTGATGAAAACATCACCCGCATCGAACAGGAAGTCGGCCCCATCGACATTCTTGTCAACAATGCCGGCATCATTAAGCGCATTCCTGCTCTGGAAATGAGTCTGGAGGATTGGAACCAGGTGATTAACATCGATCTGACAGCCCCCTTCCTGATGTCCCGCCGCGTCGCCCGCGGCATGAAGGAACGAGGCTGCGGCAAAATCATCAACATGTGCTCGATGATGAGTGAAGTAGGTCGCGACACCGTCTCCGCCTACGCAGCCGCCAAGGGAGGTCTCAAGATGCTCACCAAGAATCTCGCTACGGAATGGGCCCGGTACAATATCCAGGTCAATGGCATCGGACCGGGTTACTTCGCCACCAGCCAGACGGCACCCATCCGCGTTAACGGCAATCCCTTCAACGAATTTATCCTTAAACGCACTCCTGCCGCACGATGGGGAAATCCGGAGGATCTCGCCGGTACGGCTATTTTCCTGGCTTCGGAAGCATCCAACTTTGTCAACGGGCACATCCTGTATGTAGACGGCGGCATCCTCGCCACGCTTGGTAAAGCGTCCAACGAAAACTAATCCGAGATACTGTATATACCGATATGACGACACAATCTCAAGGAGGCACTATGACCCGCTACCGCTGGATCATCTGCGCCATGCTCTTCTTCGCTACGACAGTCAACTACATGGACCGCCAGGTCCTGTCCCTGACCTGGGCTGACTTCATCGCTCCGGAATTCCACTGGACCAATACCGATTACGGCAATATCACAGCCTTGTTCTCTCTGGTTTATGCCATCGGCATGCTCTTTGCCGGTCGATTCGTCGACTGGATGGATACCAAGAAAGGCTATCTCTGGTCCATCGGCATCTGGTCGCTGGGCGCCTGCGTCCACGCCTACTGCGGCATTGCCACGGCAGGCATTCTCGACGGGACCTGGTTCGTCGGATTCGAAGAAGCCAAAGAAGTTATTTCCCATATCAACGATACCGCCCGCATCGTCAACGTCAGCGTTACCCTGTTTATCATCGCCCGCTGTGTGCTGGCCATCGGTGAAGCAGGCAACTTTCCGGCTGCGATCAAGGCTACCGCGGAATACTTCCCCAAGAAAGACCGAGCCTTCTCGACCAGTATTTTCAATGCGGGAGCTACAGCAGGAGCTCTACTCGCCCCGCTAACCATCCCCTTCATCGCCGTAGCCTACGGCTGGGAAATGTCCTTCATCATCATCGGCGCCCTCGGCTTCCTCTGGATGGGCTTCTGGGTCTTCCTTTATAAGAAGCCGGATCAAAACCCCAGAGTCAGTGCCGCAGAACTCGCCTACATCCAGCAGGACAAGGACGAAGTTTCCAAAGTGGAACAAACTGAAGAGAAAGAAGGCAAAAAAATCAGCCTGTTGCAGAGTTTCACCTACCGTCAGACCTGGGCCTTTGCCGTCGGCAAGTTCATGACGGACGGCGTCTGGTGGTTCTACCTTTTGTGGGCTCCCGCCTATCTCAGCAAAGTATACGGCCTTGACTCTACCCAGAGCGCCCCGATGATCTTCGTCTTGTACTTGATCACGCTGCTTTCCATCATCGGAGGCTGGCTACCGACCCACTTCATCAACAAGGGCATGAACCCCTATGCGGGCCGCATGAAAGCGATGCTCATCTTTGCCTTCTTCCCGGTGCTGGTCCTCTTTGCCCAGCCGCTAGGCTCCCTCTCGGTCTGGATTCCCGTCTGTCTCATCGGTTTGGCCGGTGCAGCCCATCAGGCATGGTCCGCCAATATCTTTTCCACCATCGGCGACATGTTCCCAAAATCCGCTATCGCCACCATCACGGGTATCGGCGGCATGGCCGGGGGACTTGGCTCCGCCCTGCTGCAAAAGGGCTCCGGCAACCTCTTCGACCACTGTGAAGACGCCCACGTCACTTTCATGGGATTCGAGGGACTGGAAGCCGGCTACTTCATCATGTTCATCATCTGCGCCCTGGCCTATTTGGTCGGCTGGATCATTATGAAAGTCCTCGTACCCAAGTACAAGCCGGTAATCATCTAACCGGATATTAGCCTCTTTCACACGTTTTGTCCCGGCAATGACATACAAGCTACTCTCCTATCTCCTTCTGGGGACGACCATGCTATCATGTTCGCCATCGCCCGATGCAAGCGTGACTCCCCTGCCATTCGCCCGGTTCCACAAGACCATGGACGGCAGGGAAGTATGTCTCTACACTCTCTCCAACAAGAACGGAATGACCGCCCAAATTACCAATTACGGCGGTCGTATAGTCAGCCTGTGGATACCCTCCCGAGATGGTTCCTTCAAAGACGTCGTCTGGGGATATGAGGGATTGGACGAGTACCTGAAAGCCACGGACAAGTACGCCGGACCGATTGTCGGACGCTATGGCAACCGCATCGCCAAGGGGCAATTTACGCTGGATGGCAAAAAATACAATGTCACCCGCAACGAAAAAGGTAATCATTTGCACGGAGGCAAGATCGGGTTCGGCAACCGGATCTGGACGGCACGGCCATTCACCAACGCCCAGGGGGAAAAATGCCTGAAGCTCACCTACATTTCCCCCGACGGAGAAGAAGGATACCCGGGAACCGTCACTCTATCGGTCACTTATACATTGACCGACGACAATTCCCTGAGGATCTCGTACAGAGCCACAACGGATGCTCCAACCGTCCTGAACCCGACGAACCACAGCTACTTCAATTTGCATGGAACCAGTGCCAGTTCCACCAACTCGCACTTGCTTACTATCCACGGCAGCCGGTATACCCCCACAGACAGCCAGGCTATTCCCACGGGTGAACTGGCCGGAGTAGACAAGACACCCTTCGATTTTCGCAAGCCGGCCCCCATCGGCAAGCGAATCAACTCCCCCAACCGGGATTTGAAATTCGGCAAAGGATACGACCACAATTGGGTTCTTGACCGTCCTGAGAACGCCAAACCCGGCGAACTCATCGAAGCGGCCGAACTCTATGAACCCTCAACCGGCATTGTCATGGATATCCTGACAGACCAGCCGGGGTTACAGTTCTATAGTGGCAACTTCATGGATGGCAAGGACATCGGCAAAAGGGGGGACAAGCATAACTTCCGCAGCGGAATCGCTCTCGAATGCCAGAACTTCCCCGATGCGCCAAATCACAAAAACTTTCCGTCTTCCGTCCTGCGCCCCGGACAGGAATATTCCCAGGAATCGGTATACAAATTCAGCGTCCGGTAAGACCGGATACTATTTCATGAGCAAAAAACATCCTGTTTCGGATCATTAACTCCGGAACAGGATGTTTTGCATGGATGTCAATCCATGGGGAAACAAGAACAGGCTTTCCTACCGAATCGCGTTTCCCGTATCGCCGCCGCCTTCCCTGAAACGCAGAAGGCTTGGTTTCAGATCGACGAACAGAGTGGAAGACAGGGAAACGAGGATGTGTTCGTAACGGGAACGGTTGTCTCTGAATTCAATCCAGGATTTTTCCCCGTCTTCTTCCAATTCATACCCTTTGGCAGCCAATCTTTGGCAAAGGGCATCATAGCAATCCTTTTGCAAGCATTCGGATGGTGCCGGTCCATGGTGCATCTGGAGTAATTCCGCCGTCATTTCCAGAGATTTGATGCCTTCAGTGAGGCAGATTTCCGCTTCGATCCTTCCCTGTCCCTTTAAAGTAGTCGCTGCCAGATTGGCTGCATCCAGCATGGTAAAAACGGAAACGACCCACGATTGCCCCAGATGAGAAGAAGGAGTGAAAACGAGAATGAGGGATTCCGAATGCGTATCACCGATGGTACGAAGGAAATCTTCCCACTTGTTCCATACCTCCCCGAGACTGTCCTTCAACCCGGCTGTGGCGGCCCACTCATAAAAGGCCCCGCAATCCGGTGAGGAATGGGTACGAGCATACAAATGAGCACTCATTTCTTCCCGTTGTTGAACGATACTCTGATAACCGGGGATAAACGTGAGCAGGAAGACGATAATGCCAAGTCCGACTCCTCCTTCAAGGATTGCCAGGAATTGCCCCATCGAAGTAGGAGGAGTAGAGAATCCCAACGTACTGAGAGCGGACCCGCTGGAAATAAGAGAACGCCACCAAGTCGTTTCCGAATCCGTAACCCAGTAAATCAGGGCAAAACCAAACATCGTAATAAAAAAATAGGTGGCGATGCAGGCAAACAAAAACACCGGACCAAACCAATACAGGCATTTCTGCCTTTTTTCGGGGGACATTTTCCTGACATTCAAAACGACGAAACAGCCGTACTCGATTCGTAAGAGCGTGCGAGTCACAATTTCACTGGAAGGCAAATTGATCAAGGCGGTTTTACATGCGGACCGAACGACCATCAGGATCATCCATATTCCCAGTGCACAGACTAAGGTTTGAGTTATCCAGTTCATAGCTTGATTGATAAAAGTTCCGGTTTTCTACTGCCATAACCCTTGAAGTCACTCTCAAAGGACACAGCACAGATCATCAAGTAACTGAGCGGAGCACCGGATTTTCCTGTAATGCAACAGCTTGAAGTTAATACATCGCAATCAGCAAATTCGTTGAGCAAAACCGATAAATAAAGACCATAATGACGTCATTCCGTTTTTGAGGAACGTTGATACCCAATATTTTTTGGAATCACAAAACTCATTGGCCAACACCAGACAAACAAAAATACCAGGATTGGCCTATAGACATCATTCGCCAGCGATACCGGTAATCTCAGAGGTTCCTTCCACACACGAAAGTAATCCATATGTTCGCAAATTCACGCATGACAGAAATCATTGATCAGATCCATTCTAATCCCTACGTATGTAGGAAACGCAGTAACACACTCTTTCGTCTTGTGAGATACGAGACAAAAGATATGATACAGAAAATCCAAATTACAGAATAGTCCGGTATCCCCATTGCACAACAACATATGGCCACAACCCGAACCTCCAGGTCGTCCCACGACTGTTCTCTTCCAGCCTCTGCACCATTTGATAGGTAAACTCCCAAAAAACAAGATAATGGAAAAACCATTTAATCATCACATCCTCCAAAAGACGGCCCTGCTTGGATGCAGTCTGTCTTTCCTTCTGTCCGGCACTGCTCCGGCAGCTTCTGCGTCGGCCTCGGCAAGTGCTACCGTAAATGCCGCCAAAGACTCCCTGCAGTATGAAACCGTTACGGATGCGCGCCAGATCAATCCAACAACTGTCGAAATCCTTCTTGGGAAGGATCACCGCATGACTCTCGATTTCTACGGTGACAACATCTTCCGTATCTTCCGCGATGACAATGGAGGAATCATCCGTGACCCTCAAGCCAAACCCGAGGCAAAAATCCTCGTTGATAATCCCCGCCGCCCGGTATCGAAACTTGATATCGATAAAGACGGAGATCTGGTCAAAATTACCACGGGAAAAATCCGCATCGAGATCGACAAGAAGACATCTCTGATGAAGGTGATCAACCTGAAGGACAATTCTGTAGCCTTCGAACAGATCGCTCCCGTCGTGTTGGAAAAGCATAAAGCGGAACTGACTCTGAAAACCAGTCCGGACGAATACTTCTACGGCGGAGGCGTGCAGAACGGACGCTTTTCTCACAAAGGCAAGGTGATTTCTATCGAAAACCAGAACAGCTGGACGGATGGCGGCGTTGCTTCCCCCGCTCCTTTCTACTGGTCCACCAACGGTTATGGCCTTCTGTGGCATACTTTCAAAAAAGGCGCATATGACTTTGGTTCCAAAGACAAGTCTGTTGTCAATCTGCACCATGAGGACGGCTATCTGGATGTTTTCTTCATGATCAATGACGGCGCAACTCCCCTCCTCAATGACTTCTACCAACTCACCGGCAATCCGGTCCTGCTGCCGAAGTTCGCCTTTTACCAAGGCCACCTGAACGCCTATAACCGCGATTTCTGGAAAGAAGACGAAAAAGGTATCCTGTTCGAAGACGGCAAGCGCTACAAAGAAAGCCAGAAGGACAACGGAGGAATCAAGGAATCCCTGAATGGGGAGAAGGATAACTATCAATTCTCCGCGCGCGCCGTCATCGACCGCTACAAGAATCACGATATGCCTCTGGGCTGGATCCTTCCCAATGACGGATACGGTGCCGGCTACGGCCAGACGGAAACCCTTGACGGCAACATTCAGAATCTGAAAGACCTTGCCGGCTATGCCAAAAAACATGGTGTGGAAATCGGCCTGTGGACCCAGTCCGACTTGCATCCGAAACCGGAAATCAGCGCCCTGCTCCAACGCGATATTGTCAAAGAAGTCCGCGACGCCGGCGTTCGTGTGCTGAAAACGGACGTTGCCTGGGTAGGTGCCGGTTATTCATTCGGACTCAACGGCATTACCGATGTTGCGCAGATTATGACTTACTACGGCAACAACAGCCGTCCCTTCATCATTTCCCTGGACGGCTGGGCCGGTACCCAGCGTTATGCCGGCATCTGGTCAGGTGACCAGACAGGCGGCGCTTGGGAATACATCCGCTTCCATATCCCCACCTACATTGGATCCGGCCTGTCAGGCCAGCCCAACATCGGATCCGACATGGATGGCATCTTCGGAGGCAAGAACCTCGTGGTCAATACCCGGGACTTCCAATGGAAAACCTTCACCCCTCTGGAACTCAACATGGACGGTTGGGGGGCCAATGAAAAATATCCCCATGCCCTGGGCGAACCGGCAACTTCCATCAACCGCTGGTACCTGAAACTTAAATCGGAACTCATCCCGTACACCTATAGCATCGCTAAGGAAGCCGTCACCGGCCAGCCGATAATCCGAGCCATGTTCCTGGAGGAAGCCAACCCCTATACCCTCGGCAAGGCAACCCAGTACCAGTTCCTTTATGGCCCATATTTCCTGATTGCCCCCATCTACAAGGAAACAAAAACAGACAAGGATGGCAACGATATCCGCAACGGCATCTATATGCCGCAAGGACAGTGGGTCGACTACTTCACCGGAGATCTATATGCCGGCGGTAAAATCTACAACGAAATCGACGCACCTATCTGGAAATTGCCTGTTTTCGTGAAAAACGGAGCCATCATCCCAATGGCCAACCCGAATAACAACATCGCAGAAATCAACCCGAATATCCGTATCTACGAACTTTATCCCTACGGACATACCAAGTTCACCACATACGACGACGACGGTACAACGGAAGCATACAAAGCCGGCAAAGGGGTCAAGACTCTGATCGAATCCAATGCCGACGGTAAGGGTAATGCCGTTATCACTATTCATCCGTCAGTCGGGGACTTCAAGGGATTCGTCAAAAACAAAGCCACGGAATTCCGCATCAATGTCACTGAAAAAACCAGCAAGGTTTCCGCCAGCATCGGCAAGGATGCCGTACAGCTGGAAGAAGCAAAATCCCTCGGTGACTTCAACACCCGGGACAATGTCTTCTTCTACGATGCCGCCCCGAACCTGAACAGGTTTGCCACCAAAGACAGCGAATTCGCCAAAACGGTTGTTACTAAGAACCCTCAGCTTCTGGTAAAACTGGCCCCTTCCGACATCACCGCCAACCCGACGGTCCTCACCGTGGAAGGTTTTCGTTTCTCTCCGTCCGATAAGCGTCTCATCACATCGGGCAAATTGACTGCCCCTGCCAACGCACAAGTGAAGGAAGAGGCCCGCGAACCTTACTCTCTGACTCCGTCCTGGGAGCCCGTTGCCAATGCGGATTACTATGAAATCCAGTTCGACGGCATGATTTATTCCACTATCAAAGGCACGGAATTCCTGTTTGAAGACCTAGTCCCCGAAACGTCGTATTCCTTCGATGTACGTGCCGTCAACAAGGACGGACACTCCGACTGGGCCACAACCAAGGCCACAACCAAGGCCAACCCGCTCGAATTCGCTATCCCGGGCATCGTCGGTGAAGCCTCTGTACCCAGCCAGGGCAACTCGCTCGACAAACTGTTCGATTTCAAGGAAAAGGACGGTTGGCATACCAAGCACAGCCAGGAAGCTGTTCCGTTCGATCTCATCATGGATCTCAAGACGATCAACAAGCTCGACAAGTTCCACTACATCCCACGCGAAGACGCCGGCAACGGAACATTCCTCAAGGGTTCCGTCGCTTACAGCATGGACAAGGACAAGTGGGTCGAAGCCGGCACGTTTGAATGGCCCAAGGACAAAGAAGTGAAGATCTTCACGTTCAAAGACGCTCCCGCCGCTCGCTATATCAAGATCAACGTTACCGAAGGCGTCGGCAAATACGGTTCCGGCCAGGAAATCTATGTCTTCAAGGTGCCCGGTACGGAAAGCTACCTGCCTGGCGACATCAACAACGACGGCAAGATTGATAGAAACGACCTCACCTCGTACACCAACTACACGGGACTGAGGAAGGGAGATTCCGACTTCGAAGGTTACATCAGTAACGGCGATATCAATAAGAACGGTCTCATTGATGCCTACGATATTTCCGTCGTCGCCACTCAATTGAACGACGACGATGAAGACGAAGCTGTCGAAGAAGAAGACCAAGCCGCTGAAGAAGCCAAGAAAGACGACGAGAAGAAGGAAGAGAAGAAAGACGGCGATGAAAAGACAGAAGAAAAGAAAGTCGATCAGCTGGACGGTAAACTTGTGATCAGTACTCCCAAGAAGGACTACTCCCAGGGAGAGATCATTGAAATTACCGTCAAGGGAGACAACCTTAATCTTGTCAACGCACTGAGTTTCGCCCTCCCCTACAATCCGGCAGATTATGAATTTGTCGGCGTTGAACCCAAGAACATCCAGAAAATGGAAAACCTGACGAACGACAGGTTGCATACGAACGGAACCAAAGCCCTGTATCCCACCTTTGTCAACATCGGGGACAAAAAGACTCTACAGGGTTCCGAGGACCTCTTCGTCCTGAAGTTCAAAGCCAAACGCGACCTCAAGTTCGACTTGAAACCCATTGATGGCATGCTGGTTGACAGGAAGCTGAATTCCAAGAAATTCTAAGGTCGCCCGACTTGATTTCATTCACACCCTGCTTCGGTTGCTCATACGCCGCCGGAGCAGGGTGTTTTTCGAACTCCGGATACAAAACTCGCCCTGCTACGGGCTACCGCAATGGATTCAATCCATCGGCTGCATGCTTCCGCTGACTTATTTCAACCGTTCTGTCCGGGGAGTTCTTCTCAAAGGCAACGATTGGGCGGAATTGTGGCCGTCTTTATGGCCCGTAGCCGTGTTCGGCCTGATCGTCATGTGCTTCTCCGTCCGCTTTTTCCGCAGAACTCTTGATTGACAGTACTGCAATGCTGAAGGAGGAAAAGAGTCTTCCATGGTACCTTTTACCGATATCATAAAGCCATGTACCCGCTCAAAGGTACATGGCTTCGGCATGGAAGAAGTGTTATGCGGGGTTAGAGAAGTTCTCCATATTTCCTGATGAATACGCGCTTCATGGCATTGGCCACGACCATGTAGAGCAGGATAGTAATTGCGAGCCAGAAATAATAACTGGCAGGCAATGCCGTCAAGTCCAGCTCCCGCCCGAGAGCCGTTAATAGAAGAATGGTCCCGAAGGCAATTCCAAGGCACGTTACCAAACAAACGGGTAATGAGGCACGACTTTGGATAAAAGGTAACTTAGGAGTTCGGATCATGTGAATAACCAAGGTCTGAGACCAGAGGGACTCGACAAACCAACCGGTATGGAACAGAGCGATAAACAAAGCCCGGTCAATACCCGCTTCATGCCATCCTCCGCCGCATACCGAAGGACATACGACAAAGAACATCAACAGGTATGTAGTAATATCGAAAATAGAGCTCGTCGGACCAATCATGAGCATGAACTTCCCGATTGAGCCGGCATCCCATTTGCGAGGCTTGCCCAAGTATTCTGGATCGACATTATCCCAGGGGATTGAAATACACGACAGATCGTAGATCAGGTTCAACACCAGCAGTTGCAAAGGTAACATAGGCAGAAACGGGAGAAAAGCCGAAGCAATCAGCACTGAAAACATATTCCCGAAATTCGAGCTAGCCGTCATCTTAATGTATTTCACCATGTTGGCATACGTCTTACGGCCTTCGATGATGCCGTCTTCCAGAACCATCAGGTCTTTTTCCAATAGGATGATATCGGCCGATTCCCTGGCAACATCGACTGCACTGTCGACGGAAATGGCGACATCACTTTCCTTCATGGCGACGGCATCGTTAATACCGTCTCCCATGAACCCGACCGTATGCCCTCTCCTGCGAAGGGCTGCGACAATACGGGCCTTCTGGGAAGGGGAAAGCTTGGCAAAGATATTGTGGGTATGGGCAACCTCCTCAAGTCTCCGGTCACTCATTTGATCAATCTCCTCCCCTAGAATTGCATCTCTGTCCTTCATTCCCACCTTCCGGCAAATACAGGTCGTGACAGCGTCATTATCACCTGTAAGCACCTTGACGGTGACTCCGTGCTCTCCAAGAGTACGGATAGCCGTCTCGGCTGAATCCTTGGGAGGATCAAGGAAAGCCAAGAACCCGATCAACACCATATCCCGTTCGTCATTGACAGAAAAAGCTATCTCATCTGTCTTCACATTTCTTTGGGAAACAGCAATAACGCGCATGCCGTCAACGTTAAGACTATGGGTAATCCTCAGGATTTTCTTGCGGAGTTCCTTTGTCAGAGGTTCCACTTTGCCGTCGTATTCTGTATGGGATGATATCCTGATCATCTCTTCGACCGCACCTTTGGTCACAATCTGGGTTTTGCCCATATTGTCACGAACAATGACACTCATCCTGCGCCGATTGAAATCGAAGGGGATTTCATCAATTTTGTCAAACCTGGTACATAGATCCCTAATGTCGGAATCTCCGGCATGTTCGAGGATAGCGACGTCCATCAGGTTTTTGAGACCGGTCTGGTAATAGCTATTGATAAAGGCATATCTCAGAACACGTTCGTCCTCTTCTCCATGCGTATTGAGATGATATTCCAGAAGGACTTTGTTTTGCGTAATGGTTCCTGTCTTGTCGGTACAGAGAATATCCATCGCTCCGAAATTCTGGATGGAATGGAGTGATTTGACGATGGTTTTCCTGCGAGACATATTAACAGCACCCTTCGCAAGTGAAGTCGTCACGATCATCGGTAACATTTCGGGAGTCAGCCCCACTGCTACCGACAAACCGAAAAGCAGGGATTCGAGCCAGTCTCCTTTACTGATCCCGTTGATAAAAAAGACGACGGGAACCATGCACAACATGAAGCGGATCAAAATCCACGATACAGAATTGACGCCTTTTTCAAAACTCGTTTTGACCTTGGGTTTGACAAGTTCCTTAGCCATGACACCAAAAATGGTGCGCTCTCCCGTTGCTACAACAACACCTACCGCCGTACCGCTGATAACGTTGCTCCCCAAAAAGGCGAGATTACTGCACGATAGAGGATTTTTAACGCGTTCGGATACAGGTTCAAATACTTTTTCCTGAGGTTCGTTTTCTCCAGTAAGCGAGGCTTGGTTGACAAACAAATCTTTGGATTGGATGATACGAATGTCGGCAGGAACCATATCGCCGGCAGCGAGATGGACGATATCACCGCAAACAATGTCCCCGACGGGGATTTCCTGTTTACCTGAAGACTGGCGTTCAACAAGAACTGTTGTCTGGACCATATCCTGAAGCCGGGCAGCCGCTTGATCCGATCGGTATTCCTGAAAAAAACGGAGCAAGCCGCTCAATGTCACCATCGTCACAATAATAACAACCGCCGTCAGGTCACGATCTTCCGGAGCAACGGCAACATAGTCGGTCCATAACGACACACAGGCCAGAATCAGCAAGACAATCGTAAATGGATTGATAAAAGCCACAACCAACTTGTGAACAATGGAAACCTGCTTTTCATAACTGGTCGTATTGTCGCCTTCAACAGAACGAATGAGTTCAACTTGTTCATCATTCAATCCTGACAGCGTTGTATTCAGTTCACGCATGAGGGAATCCACAGGCAAACGGGCAGCGGAAATAAGAGTGTTACCGATATTTCCGGAAGATCCGGAAAGTTGACGAAATCTTTTTTGCTTATTGGCAATCATAGTAAGAATAGGGGGGAATCGGTATGTGTGGGCATACCTGTGCTACAGGGAAACAAAAGAAGTTTTCAAACCGTCACAAGCCATCGCTTCACCGGACACCGGAAAGCAGGCAAACGAAAGGATACGCCAAAACGTAAACTCGCAAGGCAGATCAGAAAACAAAGACGTTACGGAGAAAATATTCCGCAATCGATAATCCTAACAAAATAATGTCTTACCGACTAGGCGGAGGAAACCCTCTCCTGGAATAATCGCGGACAACCCCCGATAATAAATTCAAAATACACCGTTTTATTTCCGGTATGGAAACAATCGGCACGTAACAGACGGTGTCCCGCTCGACCGTTTTGCATCGCTGTCCGGCAACGATTTGATTGTGTAATATATTCATGTCCTTACCTGAGACGGGTAAGCTGCTTGCTGAAAAAGCAGCTGTTTTAGGGATTGACATATACTCCGAAAGAAAACACAACCAGGTTCCATAATCGGTCGGAGTCCGACGCTCCTGTTAGCCGGATAAGCTACAGGACGGAGTAAACTAATGTCTTTTAGATAATAAATCAAGTCTAATAGATCAACAAAATTTTCATCTCAAACAATACATTATGAATAAGTTGTCCAAATTTTGAAACAATCAGAACAAAACATGGAATTTTAAACAATAAAATCATTCTACAACTAAAACGAAGAGTTCAAATACTACGGCAACAAATTCTATAGCACATCCTCTCAATGAAATATCGAGATAAATCTCCAGGATGCAATACTCTTGGTACCATAACAGATCAAAGAACATGCAAATATGTCTTCATCATCCCATCATGGTATTGCTTTTAGTCTGTTGTTCAGTTAATCTTCTCGCCGAATAGTTTGCCCTGTTGGGTTATTACAGAGGAAAACGGTTTTTCCACTGTTTTTATTGTTCCCTCCGCGACTTCAAATAAGAAAAACGCCTCGAAATACTTGATTACGAGGCGCTTATGAAGATGGTACGCGGTACTGGTTTCGAACCAGTGACCCCATCCGTGTGAAGGATGTGCTCTACCACTGAGCTAACCGCGCGTTTTTTATGTGGGAGGATTAGTAGTGAATCGGCAGACAATTGGCAAGGAAAATTTACATATCCGGCCAGAACACGGAAATAAACCTCCCGTATTTCTGGCTTCCGGGAAAGCACAAGAATACGGGAGGAAATGAAATGGATTAGAATTCGCAGTTACGGGGCGTTCTGGCATAGGGCAACACGTCTCGGATGTTGCCAACTCCTGTCACAAACATGAGAAGACGCTCGAAGCCAGCCCCAAACCCGGCATGAGGAACACTGCCAAAACGTCGGAGATCTATGTACCACCAGTAGGCTTCTTCACTAAGCCCCATACTCTTCATATTTTCAAGCAAGACATCAAGACGCTCTTCACGCTGGCTCCCGCCGACGATTTCACCGATGCCGGGAACAAGAACGTCCATAGCCGTCACGGTTTTCCCATCATCGTTGAGGCGCATGTAAAAAGGTTTGATGGCCTTGGGATAGTTGTAGACGATAACCGGGCTCTTGAAGTGTTCTTCGGTAAGATAGCGTTCGTGCTCGCTCTGAAGATTGATGCCCCAGGAAACGGGGTAATCGAATTGTTTGCCACTCTTGGCCAAAATGTCCACGGCTTCCGTATAGGAACAGCGGACGAAGGGGCTGTCAAGCACATGCCGGAGACGCTCCAAAAGAGTTTTATCGATGAATTTATTGAAAAACTCCATGTCCTCCCGGTTATTCTCCAACATGTCGCGAACAAGAAATTTCACGAAGTCTTCGGCTAGATCCATATCGCCGTGAAGATCACAGAAAGCAACTTCCGGCTCAATCATCCAGAATTCCGCAGCATGACGAGTGGTATTGGAATTTTCAGCACGGAAAGTGGGTCCAAAGGTATAGACGCGTCCCAGAGCACAGGCAAAGGTTTCCGCTTCCAGCTGACCGCTCACAGTGAGATAGGCAGCTTTGCCGAAGAAATCGTTTTCGAAGTCAGCAGCTTTATCCTTGTGAGGATCCAAGGTAGTAACGCGAAACATTTCTCCGGCACCTTCGCAGTCACTGGCAGTAATGATCGGAGTATGGACCCAGACAAAGTCACGCTCTCCGAAGAAACGATGGACAGCCGTAGCCAATTTGCTGCGGGTTCGCAAGACGGCTCCGTACAGGTTGGTGCGCGGCCTCAAATGCGAAATGGACCGCAGAAACTCCGGAGAATGTCCTTTTTTCTGCAATGGGTAGCTTTCCGGTGCCTCTCCAAGGAGGCGGATGGAGGTGGCCCGCAGTTCCCATTTCTGCTTCCCGGGGCTTGCGACAAGGTCTCCGTCAATGCTAACGGAAGAACCCGTAGCCATGTGACCAATCGTCTCATAACCGGGAATGCCGGCATCAGCCACGACCTGAAGAGAGGAGAGGCATGAACCATCGTTGATTTCCAGGAAGGAAAAACCCTTGGAATCGCGCCGGGTACGTACCCAGCCTTCAATTAAAATTCCGGAGCGCTCGGCATCACTATCCAGCGCATGTTTGACAAGCGTTCTCACGTTCATGTCCATGGAATATGACGGATAGGTCCAAATGTCAAAAAGGATACATCAGCAGGGCTGATTTTCCTATTTTCCTCTTCCGCCGACAGGGAGCACTGCGCACTAATCCCAGAGTGAATTCCTCAGACATTCCGGTGAAAACAACAAACCCGCCCGGTTTGAAACCAACAGGGCGGGTTTGTGTGTCAGTAATAATAAATGTCTGTGCTTTAAATAAGCGCGTTTAACTTTTGCATGATGGCATCCTTGGACGTAGCCCCAACGATCGTATCCACAACCTGACCATCTTTGATGAATACCAGAGTTGGAATGGAACGGACGTTATAGGCGGAAGCAAGGCCGTTGTTACTGTCAACGTCCACTTTGCCAACCTTTGCCTTACCGGCAAATTCCGTAGCAATTTGCTCAACAATGGGGCCGATCATGCGGCAGGGGCCGCACCATGTTGCCCAAAAATCTACAAGTACGGGAACCGGAGATTCGAGTACTTCCGTCTGAAAGTTTGATTCAGTTAATGTAAGTGCCATGATTGCTGTTAAGACTCATGTATTGTTCCATTCGTTCATTCAGACATGGTATCCGCAGATGCAGAATCACCGAACATGCCGGGTTCCACGCGGTTTTCCAGACCATCTGTCTGGATCTGAATGAAGAGGAATGCGATAGCGGCCACAAGCGAAGCAATGGAGAGACCGAGCAGGAGGCCGGTGCCGGTTTCCTCCTCTTCGTCAGCCACATTTTTGACGGAAGCCTGGACGGAGGAAATAGGAGCGGCGGCCGACATAGGACGCGTCGGTGTCAGGGCGATTGTCGCTTTAGGCAACTGAGCCGTCGGCTGACCGGAAGCAAGAGGCCCGGAAGGAGCACCTGCCTTTAAAGCAACGGGAGCACCGGTTCCGGCAAGAGCAATCGTCTTCAATCCTCCGCCAAGGGGAGCAGCGCTACCCAGACCGGCAGGACGAAGCGGTACTGCGCCGTCAGCAACCGGAGCAACCGGAGCAACCGGAGCAACAGGTGCCACGGGAGGTACAGGAGCGCCAGGAGCTGGAGGAGCCGGCGCGGCAGCACCGGGCACTTGCGGGGGCATGGGAGCACCGGGCACTTGCGGGGGCATGGGAGCACCGGGAGCCGGCGGAGGTACAGGAACACCGGGAACACCAGGACGAGGCGGCATCGGAGCAGCCGCCGCGGAAGGCGGCGGCACGGGAGCCGGCGGAACTCCTGGAACAGACGGCCTCGGGGGCATAGCAGGGGCACCACCGGGGATGGGAGGAGGCGGAGGATTACTCATAGGTGTGTGGACTGGTTTGTGTTGACTATGATTTCTCCCCTATCATCCCTTGAGATGCAAGAAAAGAATCATGTTCGTGGAAAATTTATGCAATTTTTTTCGCATTCTACCCGTATATGAGGGTGTTGTACACGTTGAAAACTTGCAGGTAACCTCATTTTCTGTACGATGGAAGTACTATTTGCCTCTCCATGAAGCCACTGACAAAACTCGCAGAAACAATTCTTCCGTCCGGAATCTCTTTGGAACTCTGGGAACGCGACAATTCCTATTTCCTCCTTGCCGACGGCATTCAAATGGCTTCCAGCTTTTCCCACGGTGGGGACGATGCTATCGCTACCATTGCGGCAGCACCCATTAAACGTGCCAACCAACCGACTATTCTGATTGATGGTCTGGGCCTCGGTTTCCTTCTCAAAGGAGCCATGGAGCAAATTAACAAGGAAAAAGCCAGTTTTATTGTCGCGGAACCCTGCTCCGATCTTGTCGAGTGGCATGAAAAACTGCTGGGCAACCTCCACCCCGGCATGCTACACGATCCACGCGTCACGATCGAATCCCATTCTGCACTTCAGGTCGCCAGAAAAACATCCAAGGCATACCATGCTATTCTGATGCGCTCAACCCATTCCCGCAATCAGCTTACAATTGCAGAGGCGACCGACTACAACGCTGCCTTGAAACAGGGAGGCATGCTGGTCATCCTCCTATCCCGTCCGGATAAACGATTGGAACGCACGCTGCAAAAAGCCGGTTTCGACGTCTCTTTCGACACAGTCCCCACTTCTCACAAAGGCAAGCAGACCTCATTCCAGACCGTCGTGCTCGCCCGCAAGGGACGCTTCGTTCCCTTTTCACAACGTTAAACACCATCGTTTCCACCCCATGATTCAATCCCGATTTATCCTTACAGCTGTTTTAGCGGGCATGGCATCCATGCCTCTATTCGCCGACTCTATCGCCCAAGGTATTCTCCTACCTAAAAAGGAAATGCACGCTATTTCCTTTGCTCCCAAAAACGTTGCCGATATTTTCATTATTGATGTTCTTCCTCAAGGGGCCAAGGTCAAGCAAGGTCAGGCCATTGCTTCCTCTGACTTCAGGAGTCTGGATCGTCTGATCGAAGATATGGACCGTTATGTCAAAGCTCGCAATCTGGATGTGCTGAAGCTTCGTTTCGAACTCGAACAGGAAAAAGCCACAGCCAATCAAAAGAACAAGGAAGCCACCTTGTCTCTCCAGCGTGCCCAGGAAGACTTGAAAGATTTTCAGGAAAAACGCAAAGCTCGCATGCTTGCCGAAGAGGAAGAACGCGTCAATAAAGCTCTTCGCCAGCTTTCCTACAAGCAGGAAGAACTCAACCAGCTTGTCAAAATGTACAAGGAAGATCAGGTAGCTGAAGAAACGGAGGAAATCATCCTTACCCGGCTTAAAAATGAATTGAGTGAATCCGACTTCGCCGTTCAAGGAGCCAAGCTTACCTCAGAACTTGCTAAACTTCGCACGATCAATCGTTACGGAGAAGACCTCCAGAAAAACATCGATCAGTGGGATCTTGAAGCAAAAAGTGTCGCGGCCAAATACAAGTTCAGTGTCGAGCAAAAACAACTTGCCCTCACTGATGCGGAAGTGGCCCTCAAACGCGCACAGGATCGCCTGAATGATTTGCAGAAGGATCGAGCCATGGCTCAATTCCAATCTCCTGCCGACGGTATCCTGCTTTACGGAGGGTATGTCGGGGATAAATGGGTTGCTAATTCCGTAGCCCTGAAACTCCGCCCCGGAGGCAAGTTAGAGCCATTCGACAAAATTGCAACGATCGTTCCCCCGGATAGCGAGTTGATCATCCAAGCCGTTCTGCCCGATTCCACCCCGACGCCGAAGGTCGGCGATCAGGTTATTGTCAAGATCACTAACAAGCAGCTTCCCGGTACCGTCACCGTCGCAGATCCTATTCCCGATGCCGACGGCAAGCGCCGCATCATCATCACTCCCCAGGCGCCTGCGGCCGAAATATTCGCTCCGGGGTTGCCCGTCCAGGTGATCATCAAGGATCAACAAGCCTAAACTCCCACCGGCAGCATGCGTACAGGATCTCTGTTCCTTGCCGGTATTGCAGCCGGTTTATTGTCCCTCTGTTCTTCCGCCGAGACCGTTGTCCGGACACAAACCGTTACAGTAACGGGAGAGGAGAATCCCCAGGAATCTCCCTCCCCGGAGCAACAGGAAAAAGCAATTTCTGCCGAGAAACACGACAACATTCACATCGCCAAAGTCCCGGACGTCCCTCCGCCTTCCCGCGAAGCCTTGGAGGCGTCTTTCCGTAAAGCAGCCTCTTTCCTCCTGCCCCGGCAAAACAAAGACGGATCATGGGGCGATCACACAGGTACCAAAGGCCTCAATGTCCTTTGCCCCTATCCCCAAGGCCCCCGATCGTTCCGCCTGGCATCCACAGCTCTTTGCATCGTAGGGCTGACTGCTTCCCCCTTGCATGACGATCCCGCCATACAAAATGCCGTAGACAAGGCTCTTAATGTCCTCATCCGCGAATTGCCCAAGCTCAAGCGAGGCGACACCATCACTCTGCTCTCTACCTGGGCGCACGCCTATGGCCTGGAAGCCTACTGCTCTGCAGCCAAAAGACTCCCTAAAGATTCACCTCGCTTTCAGGAACTCAAGGAGGCTGCAGCCAAGGCTATTCATGCCACCGACTTGTTAAGCGATGAAGCGTACGGAGGATGGGGGTACTATACCTTCGATGTGTTTTCCCAGAAAACCATCGGCATGCCGACATCTTTCCTGACATCGACCGTCTTGCTTGCTTACAAGGACGCCAAAGACATCTTCGGGCTGGATTCCGACCCGAATGTTCTGAAACGCGCCGTTAAACTGCTCAAAGCCCTGCGTACTCCCGCCGGGACTTTTGTGTATTCCCGGGATCACATGTACTATGGGACCGCGCCCATTAACCGGCACACGGGCAGCCTCGCACGCAATCCGGCCGGAGACATGGCCATCATGAGCTTCGATCCCGGTTTCGTTACGCTGACCCAGTTGGAAGACAATGTCGAACGTCTCTGGAGTCGTGACGGCTGGCTGTACATGGCACTCAAAAAGCCTGTCCCCCACGAAAGTTTCGCCCAAAACGCAGGATACTTTTTCTACTACGGTTATTATTACGCAGCCCGTACTTTCGACTGGCTCCCCAAGGAACATCTGCCAAGACATGCCGCCCAACTCTCGGAAGATATCCTTCACCTTCAGGAAAAAGACGGCTGCTGGTGGGATTACCCTCTGTATAATTATCACAAATTCTACGGTACGGGATATGCTCTGTATTCCATGTCCCGGGTTTGGGACGTTTTACAGGGTGGTACCATCCCGTTCACTGTAGAATCGCCCCACGCCGCCGGTACCACGGTTTCCTCAAGCCCGGCATCATGAGATTGAGTTCTGCCGGCCATGAAGCACATATTCCCCATTCTTCTTTGTTCTACCCTTCTCCCGGCCTGGGGCGAAGAAGGGGGTATACCGCCACAAACAAGTCTTCCTCCGGCGCGGGAAAAGGCGGATTCCATCCCCATCCCCAAATTGCCAGACACAGCGCCCCCTACTTTGGAGGCTCTGGACAAAGCCCTTGCCCGCGGCGTTCAATTCCTATTGACCCATCAGAATAAGGACGGATCATGGGGCGACCACACCGGTACGAAGGGAATCAACATTTTTTGCCCGTATCCGTCAGGCCCCCTAGCTTTCCGAAGCGGTACGACAGGTCTCTGTATCATCGGCCTTAATGCTTCCCCTCAACGAGATACACCCGAGGTTCAGGCAGCGTTGGAAAAAGCGACGCAGTTCATGTTTTCCCGGCTGCCGAAACTGAAACGCGGCGATACACAGAGCGTTTACGATGTCTGGGGGCATGCCTACACATTGGAAGCCGCCTGTTCCTTGGCAACACGATTGCCCCAAGATTCCCACCGCTTTGCCGAACTCCGCGAATTTGCCAGAGAACGCATCCGCATGCTGGATGCCTTGGCCGATATCAACGGGGGCTGGGGCTATCTGACATTCAAGGTATTTACCGAACGCCCCGCCGGTTCCCCCACCTCCTTTCTGACGGCAACCGTCTTCATGGCCTACAAGGATGCGGAAGATATTTTCGGTCTCAAACCTAATCAGAAAGTATTCCGCCGCTGCTTCAATACTCTGAAATCCATGCGGACACCCAACGGCACTTACGTTTATTCGCGAGAACACATCAAATTCGCAACAACTCCGATTAACCGCCACACAGGCAGTCTCGCCCGTACGCCTGCCGGAGATCTTGCCCTGATGCGTTATGAGCCTTCTCTGATCTCCAGACGGCAACTTGAAGACGGGCTGGACCGTCTTTGGAGCCGTTCCGGGTGGCTTGGCATGGCCCTTAAAAAGCCAATGCCCCATGAGAGTTTTGCTCAAAATTCGGGTTATTTCTATTTTTACGGATATTATTACGCAGCCAAATGTCTTGATTTCGTACCGCATGAAAAATTAGTGAGACATGCCGCGTATGTTTCCAAGGGCGTACTTCCCCTCCAGGAAAAAGACGGTTCCTGGTGGGATTACCCCCTGTACAACTATCACAAATTCTACGGAACAGGATATGCTCTTTATGCGTTATCACGCGTTCGAGCCGCCATCGCTGCAGATTAACAAACAACCAGTCGATTGCCAAACTTCCATCACCACAATAACGTCGCATGAAAATCACATTTGCCCCTCATTCCCCACTACTCATTTCGGCGGCCCTCGCCGGATTATGCCTGAACATGGATGCCGTTGCCGAACAAATGCCCTTCCACCTCCTCTCTAAGGATTCCCAAATGACATTCACTGTCAATGGGAACAAAGTCAACCGCGCCTATTACGGTTCACGGCTTGCCCATCCGGAAGACATCCTTCATGCAGATTCTCCCTCTTCCACCTTGCTCTACCCCACGCGAATGGATGCCATGGGACCTTGGGAAAACGGCTCCGGAGAGCTGGACATTTCCATCACACAGGGAGACGGAACCAATTCCCTCGATCTCGTGTACGATTCCCTGCAGGTATCCAAACCCACACCAGGACAGGAGCTGGCCATCATCCGTCTCAAGGATTCCCACTACCCCGTCCAGGTTCAGGTTTACGTTCTGGCCAACTACGACTCGAATGTCTTCGAACAATGGGTAGAAATCACCAATAACGGTCAGGAAGCCATTACGATCGATCAGGGGGCTACCGGTCATTTGCACGTTAAAGCAGACAAATATTTTGTCACCTCATTCCGCGGAACTTGGGGAGGAGAGTCCCTGATGCGGGAAGAGGAAGTCCAGAAAGGCAACTGCCTCACCATGATTTCCGATGTCGGTGCCCGTACCGCCCAGGAAGGCACGCCCGGATTCGTTTTATCCCTTGGTCAACCGGCACGGGAAGACGACGGTGAAGTATATATGGGAGCGTTGGCTTGGTCCGGCAACTACAAGCTTAGTTTCAAATACTCGCCGTACGGACGGATGTTCGCTTCCTTCGGAACGGACATGCAGGATGCCCCCTATCGCTTGGAAGCAGGCAAGAGTCTGACTCTCCCCCGCCTCATTCTGACTCACAGCCAGCAAGGCAAAGGGGAAGCCTCTCGCCAAATCCATCGCTGGGCACGCGAAAGCGGTATCCGCGGAGGCGACCAGGAACGCATGACTCTCCTCAACTCCTGGGAAGGAGCCTATTTCAACTTTGACGAGCCTCTTCTGCAAACGATGATGGAACGGGCCGCCGGCATGGGAGTGGAACTGTTCGTGCTGGATGACGGCTGGTTCGCCAACAAGTACCCCCGCAACAACGACAAAGCGGGACTCGGCGATTGGAAGGTCAATGAAAAGAAACTTCCCAACGGCCTGCCCGGCCTGACCAAATCCGCTAAGGACCGCAACATTAAATTCGGTCTCTGGGTAGAGATGGAAATGGTCAATCCCAAATCGGAACTCTTTGAACAACATCCTGACTGGGTCATCCAACTCCCTCACCGCGACAAACGCCTGGAACGTAATCAGTTGATCCTGGATCTTTCCAACCCTGACGTCCAGCAGTATATCATCGACAGCATGGATGACATCCTCTCCAAGAATCCCGAAATTGTTTACATCAAGTGGGACTGCAATCGCAAGATTGCCGATCCCGGTTCCCCGTACCTCTCCGCCGCCAACCAGAAAAACCTGTTTATCGATTACGTCAACGGCTACTACAAGGTATTGGACGCCATTACTAAAAAACATCCCGAAGTCATTTTCCAGGCCTGTGCTTCCGGCGGTGGACGGGCGGACTATGGCGCCATGAAATATCATCACGAATTCTGGGTATCCGATAACACGGATCCCTATGAACGCGTCCTGATGCAGTGGGGTATCGGCCACCTCTTCCCGGCCATGGCCATGGCTTCCCACGTTACGGTTTCACCGAACCACCAAACCGGCAGGCAAACACCCCTCAAATTTCGTTTTGATGTTGCAACAACCGGCCGACTTGGCTTCGAACTTCGCCCCCAGGATATGAATCCTCAGGAAACCGAGTTTGCCAAAAAAGCTTTGGAAACGTACAAGCGCATCCGTCCTACCGTTCAATTAGGAGATCTCTATCGTCTACGCTCACCCTATGAGAGTAATGAAGCTTCGCTAATGTACGTCCTCAATGGCAAAGACGGCAAACAAAAGGCTATCGTCTTCGCCTGCCTCATGGATAAGACGCTCACCTATAAAACCACCCCCATTAAACTCAAGGGGTTAAGAGCCGACAAACGCTACCGCATCCATGAACTCAACGTCGATCAATCCGGCAACCGTACATCACTGGACAACAAGGAACTAGGAGGTGATTACCTCATGGGCAACGGTGTCCATTTCAACTTCGGCAAACCTCTCCAATCCGCTATTCTGGAATTGGAAGAGATTTGATTCCGTTTATTCGCGTTACCGCGATACATCCGCTTCTCGTGCATATTGCCCTGGACATCCATCCAGAACAATGTTGTTTTATAACCAAAACAAGACTCCCATATGTCCCCTATCATTCGTGCCCTTTTGATCATTCTGGGCCTGCAACTATCTTATACCTTTGCCTTCCCGGAACAGGCAAAAGTACAAGTGGCCCCCCTTCACAAGAGCGATTCTCCAGAAGCTATCTCCCTGATTCCCTACCCTGCCCGCATCGATTGGGGCAAGGGTGAGCTGAGAGCATGCGGTTCTTTGGTTATCGACAATCATCAGTCCATTGCCAGCTCCGAGCAGGAAAACCTCGCTGCCGAACTCCGACACATCAATAGTTCCTTTCCCAAAAATGCGGCAGGTAACACACTTGCTATCCATTTGGAACAACTGGATGACCAATGGAAGAAAGACAACCCGGAGGCCTACACCATCACCATTCCCCCGCAAGGGCAAGCCACGATTGCCGCTCGCAGCTTCAGCGGCTATTTCAATGCCCTGCAAACACTCCGTCAGCTCATCGTCCGAAAGAACGGTGCCTGTTTCATCCCCAACTGTTCGATCCAGGACGCACCAGCCTTCCCTATCCGGGGCGTCATGCTGGATACGGGACGGTACTTCATGTCCGTCTCCTTCATCAAGGAAATCGCCCGCAACCTCTCCGCTTACAAAATTAATCTCATTCACCTGCACCTGACGGACAATCCGGCCTGGCGTGTCCAAATCGACAAATACCCGGAACTGGTAAAGCCGGAATATCATTGGAAAACCCGTCTCCCCGGCAAATACTACACCAAGGACGAACTCAAGGATCTCGTTCAATTTTGTGCCAAACTCAACATTCGTATCATCCCGGAGATCGACATGCCCGGTCACAGCGAATCTTTCGCCAAGGCGACCGGAGTCGATATGCAATCCGAAAAAGGAATCTCCAGCCTCAAGGATGTGGTGGACGAAATGACGGATATATTCCCCGATCCCTGGTTTCATATGGGTTCCGATGAAGTCCATGTCAAAATGAAAAACTTCATCCCCGAAATGGCTTCCTACATACGGAATAAAGGCAGGGATATCATCGTCTGGCACCCAGGAGCCATCCCGGACGACAACGCCATCTTCATGTGCTGGGGAGAAAATGAAGCGAGCCATCATTTGAAAAAGGGTTCCCGCATCATTGACTGCAATGGCTTCTATCTCGACTGGATGGATGCTCAATCCGGTGTCTATCAGATCTTCTTCCAGCAACCCTGTGAAATGCCCGAGAGCAACGGACTGGGCCTCGGCGGCATCATGGCGGTCTGGTGCGATGGCGCTTTAAGCAACGAGCGAAGAATTCTTGAACAATATCCTTTCTATCCCTGTACTCTCACCTTTGCCGAGCGCCTCTGGCGTGGAGCAGCAGAAAAGCGCAAAGATCTTATGGCGCAATTACCCCCAAAAGGGACCAGAGAATGGCAGGATTTCTCAGACTTTGAAGACCGTCTTGTCTTTCACCGCGACCATTTCTTCCGTAAGCAACCCTTCTCCTACGTCAAACAGGCCAATATCCCATGGCAAATGATCGGTCCGTTCAATCACCATGGCAAGAATGACCTTTCCTTCGGACCGGAACATTCTATTGAACCCAGCTATCAGGACGGAGACCGCACCTTATCCTGGATAGAGCAACCTGCCTATGGAGGGGCCATTCATATCAGGCATCTCTTTGCTATGTTCAATGCCCACAGGAAGATCTACCGCCTCAATCATTGGCCCACACTGATGTCCTCCTCCGTCGGCAAAGACTCCGGTACTTGTTATGCCCTGACCTATATCGACAGTCCCAAAGACCAGGATATTTACCTCATGTTTGGACTGAACGGCATGTGGGGACACTCCGGCGGTTACAGGACAGCCAGAGCTCCGGAACAGGGCAGCTGGGACTTCAGCGGCGGCGATGTGTGGATCAATCGCAAACGGATAGTTCCGCCCCATTGGCCCTTCAAGAGCCTCCCATGGACAGGCTGGGGCCGAGGTCGCATTGAAGAGGCTCCACTGACTCAGGAAGGATATTTCTTTCGCCCTCCGGTGCCAATCCACCTGAAAAAAGGACTGAATGAAGTACTCGTGAAAAGCGTCGCCGGCCCCTGGAAAGGTGAAAATAGCGAAACAAAGTGGTTTTTCTGCTGCATCCCCGTCCTGTGGGACGGCCTTCATTACAGGGAAGTTCCCGGCCTGAAATTTGACCTGCCCAACCAGCCGGCTCAACCGTAAATACAGCCGGGCCAGCCCCCCCCGGCAAGGGAATTGGCTGGCCCGGTTTTCGTGCTAAAGAGCCAGAGCTTACTTGATCTTGCGGAACAAAAGCACTCCCGAGGAATCACCGCCGCCTACACCTTCCACTTCCGCCTTCAGCTTATAGACATCCAGGTTGGTCCGTAGCTTGTCAATGCGGATGATATAGGTATTGGCTTCGTTTTTGACGCCAGTGTACCCGGCATGCACATCCTCGGAAACAGGCTTATCCCCTTCAAACAAGCAGACCTTGCTGATCGACAGGGCATTGTTGCCGTTTCTCCATACAAACGTGGCAGCATATGTTCCGGGTTCCTGGATGGAGTCAGAGACATTGAATTCGAGTACTCCCGTTTGAGGGTCCAGTTTCCATTGCCGCCCAATCTGGTTCCATGAAGAGACAGAGGCGGCAACAGGCATAAAGCGGTTCATGATGTCGTATGCTACTGATTTCGTATCACCCTCCGGCTTTGAAGAATAGGGGGTATCATTCGTAGCCCAGGCCGGTTCAAACTCATTCAACTGCCGGGCTACAGTCGACATCACATCCTGTTCAGGAAGTTTTCCGGCAAGGGCATCGCGGTGAGCGGTGAAGAAAATATTCCAGCGAGTGAGATAGTAATCCTTCAACAAGCCCTGAAGCTGGCGATGGGCATAATCATTCAGGGCATCGATTTTCCCGCTCCAGGTGGTATAGAGCCGCTTACAGGCAATTTCCATGCCTTTCTTTTCTTCCGGGGTCTTGCCTTTGGCGCGCGCCATCTCACAGGCACGCCCCAGCCTCCACATCGGGTGCGTCCCGCATAGTTCATCAGTGGCAGCAATCAGCCCCAGGAAATCTCCGGCATACTGGTTAAAAGCCGCTTCATCCTTCTTCTCCCATGCATCCATGGCTGCGGCAAGAAGAGGACGGGCGATATCGGCCAGAAACTGGCGGACGACATCAACGACATCATAGCGGAAAGTTTCCTGTCCCCAAAGGGCGGAATTGCTTTCCCCGGCCTTGAGCATCAGCAAAGCAGCTTCCTGAACCTCCTTCGGCTGATAATAAGGTCTTCCGGAAGCCCAACTGGAAGCCCGGTCAACATGGCGTCCTGGGCGGGCGCACAAGATGGATTCCAGACAATCTGTTTGTCCGGAAACCGGCGTATAGACGGAACGTTCCAAAATATTCCACGCTTGCGAAGCATCTTCAGAGGCCGCACCATATCGACGTTGCACGTAGGCTGCAATCCACAGTTTCAGTTCCTCGTCAGACATATTTTTCTGCCTGTCGGTCCAAAATCGGTCAAAGAGCAAATCATAGAAAATCGGGTTGGTTTCCAATCCCTCGGATATTGTGCCAACCCCCAGCAGACGTTCCTTTTCAGGCGATTTTTGAAGATCTCCCAAATGAGCCAAGGCCTTCAAGCTGCCATACAAAGCGTGTTTTCCGCCAAAGTTGGACAATTCGCACCATACCCAGGATTTTCCGCAAAACGAACGTATTGTGCTTCCATCCGTTGCCGTTTCCAAACGGTTGGCAAGGGATACGACAACAGCCTTGTCATCATCAAGCCCGCTCAAAAGCGTGGGAGACGGATTGCTTCCCCAATGCTGGAGTACCCACACACTGCCAGGAGACGCCTTTTGCATGGAATTCTGGACAGCTCCGGCAACGGAGGCCAAGTCAACACCCTTTGAATTGCCGCCCTCATGGAACAAGTCTCCCCCGAAAGCCTTGGCCTTGAGACCATACACGCGTTCCAGATTCCGGTACCAGACTTCTGCGATTCTGGCATAATCCTTGGTTGTCGGATCAATCACCGTTGGACGCTGGAATCCGGAAACCCATTTACCCTGAGGGAAATACCGGGCATCCGTTCCCTTGTAATACTTGTCGAAATCATGGGGTAAAAGGCCGACAAATCCCTGAAGTACAGGTTGGATGCCAAGGCTGACCATACGCTGAACAATAAATCTTCCCAGTTCCCCCTCGCGATCGATCTCTCCCTGGCTTAGCGGACCTCCCAGACCTTCCAGATTTCCCATGTTCCACCAGGCTGCGGAAGCAGGATTGGGAATGAATGCCCGGATTCTATCTTCCGGGTATCCAAGTTCGCGAAGCGTCAGTTGCCAGACCTTTTCCAGCCCGGCCTGAACCAGCATGTGAGTCATGCCATTCAACGCCATCCGGTCAATTTCCTGCTCCCATTCTCTGGTTCCCCAAAAGGCGCAAGTATAGGACAAAGTACAGTAATTATACGCATACCTCCAAGCCCATGGAGCCTGGATTTCAGCATGGAATTTCGACAGAGGGAGCTTCGTTTCCATCCTGTTTCCATTCCAGGACCAATGGGATCCGCATCCATGTCTCAAATAGTAACCCAGGGCAGGAGCCAGGTTTTTAGTCTCTCCGGCGGAAATTTTTATTCTTCCGTTCTCCGCGTCAACCGTAAACCTTTTTGTCAGAGCAGGATTCAAAGAAAATTCAATCCTGCCTTTGAAGAAAGGAGCAACTCGCTGAACCAACAATTGCTGGTCGGTACAATCCTGAGCCATCGCAACCGATCCCACCAAGACGGACAAGCAGGCTACGCAGGGAAAAATATTGCTGATAATCATAGAACAATAGATATTTCATACTAAATACGCCTGTCCGGGGAATGATCTATCACAAAACCAACCCTCCTCCTTCCGTCATTACATCAACACCGGAAGCACGAAATCAAAACCGGAATCCGCATTGAAGCCCGATCCAGACAACGTCCCCAAGCCCAACACGGCGCAAAGAAGAAACGGCTTGTGAATAGTTCAACGATACCTTCAGAGAACAGGACTCCGCATATTGCCAATTGATCCCCAAACTATAGTCGATGCAATTGGAGCCATCGGAAACCCCCGGATTGTATCCTCCATTGTAGCCATACCTGAGCATCGGAGAAACAGTTACATGCTCCATCACTTCCCATGCCGTTTGGCAAAACACACTGTAATAGGCTTCTCCAACCTTGTGTTCCAGCTTAACTTGCATTTCCGCTCCAACCTCCAACCAGTCATCTATCGTGCGGGAAATAGTCAGGGCAGGATTGCTGACGTTGTAATCCTGATCCAGATAAAACTGGTGCTCGTACCACGGATTGATCGTCCAGCCGTCAATTTGCCAGGCATAACCGAGCACGAGATCCAACTCTTTGTAGGATTCCGAAACTCCCTGCGCATACCAGGCGGACACAATCATTCCTTCGTATTTAATGGATGGGGCTATTTCCCAGATGGAACTACCCGGCAAACAGTCGATTCCTTCGGTCACGTATCTACTCGACCAACCGATATTCACGCCCAACTGGCAATCCTGCTCCGGCTGAACCACCGTAGGAATGCCTGTGTCGGCAAGTATCGATCTTTCCGTATAACAAGCGGAAGGTTCCGCAGAAATCGCCCTTCCGGCAACAACACAGGAACATCCAAGAATAAAAACTACCGTTTCGATCGTATTTGTAATTGTCATCATAAGAAAAATTTGGAATACCTTGATCTTATCCTGAAAAAGGGGTTGGTACAGTTAAGCCATGTCTCCAAACCATTAAGATAAAATCAAAAAAAATCATTCTTTCTTCGATTCGTTACACAAATAAAATATCCTGTTTCGATTATCTTGATAAGAAGGCGGTACGTATTCGTACCAGTGTTCATTTTCACACCATTATCCATTCAACACCAATGCCATGAAACTTCCATTCCGTACGTTATGGCTCCTGACGGCAATTGCCGGACTCATTCCCGACCATGCCGGAGCAGTCGATATTTATTCATCCAGCGGCCCCGAAACATCGCTGGATTCCATGTGGGCCTCACTCGGTCATTTGCAGTCGCTGACTGAACTTTCGTCAACACACATCAACCTGGAGCGTTTCCATGACGATTCCTCTTCTAGATTCTGGCTCAGCAGTCTAGGTGCATTTGGCAATACATCCGTCAGGAACAACCACCCGGCATTCCATTACTCGGCAGCGGGTGGAGCCCTCGGATACGACTACAGCGCAGGAGATCCCTATTCCTCAGGCATATTGGGGCTTTCAATCGGCCAGGTCTTTGGTCATCAGAAAATCAAGGAAATGCCCAACCATCCCGATGGTTCCATTGAAGGCGACCGCTTCACGCAAGATTCCTTCATGGCAAACCTATACGGCGGCCTTCTTTTTGCCACCGGGAAAAAGTCCTACCTTATCACGTCCATGAATTTTGGTTTTGCATCGACGAGCAATGAATGCAAGCATCCCGACACTCCCGATTGGGATACGTGGACCTATAACACGGCACTTTCCGTTACATGGCGCTATCAAGCCACGAAATCCTTTGCCATCGCTCCCTTCGTTCGTTTGGACTACACCCACGCCGACAACAAACAAGAACGCAACGACAGCTGTTGGCATGACGACGGTTGCAACAGATGGGATAACCGTGGGAAATTCGACAATCTTGCTCTCGATGTCGGTTTGACTCTGGAACATACAGCTACATTTTCCAGTGGCGCAATTTGGACAAATTCAATTTCCGGCAGCTTTTGTCCTGATATAGTCCGTAACAATCCTCACTACACATTCGAGGATAACTGGTGGGAAAACGATATCCATTATAAGGATATCTACAACGGAAGCGGTTATCCGGCATCACGGCAAGCCTATAAGGGCAAAGTGATCTCCCGCTTCATCAGCAGCAGAGGATTTTCCATATATCTCACATACCAAATCATCCTCCGCGATTCCATGACAGCACACCAGGCAGCACTAGGCATCGCACAATCGTTTTAGTCAATTGTTCTGACATTGATTCGTCATTTTCATTACCCGGTCAGGAAAGTCTGGCCGGGTAATTTTTTTCACAGGAAAAATGCTTATCGTAAAAATTCCACGTCAAGAAATTTTCAGAAAGAACTGTCTACAAAAGGGAAAAGGTCTTCACTTATCATGAAATACATGATAATTTTTCATATAAACTATTGAAAATCAATCATTTTTTGATAGTAAAAATATTTATTTCCCGTATTGTATATAAAAGATATTCATCCCTAACCCCTCATTCAATGATGAATGCGTACCTTCGTCATGTATCTGTAGACTGCGTACTATTCGGATTCGATGGAACGAACCTCCACACGCTTCTGGTAGAAAAAACCGGAGTTCATGAAGGGAATAATATGAAACTACCCGGTCGCCTCATTCACGAAAACGAAGATTTGGAAACAGCCGCTTCCAATATTGTCGAAGAAATGACAGGCATCAAACGGTCGAATCTTCACCAGTTCAAAGCATTTGGAGCTCCGGACAGAACGAGTAATCCCAATGATCGCGCTTGGCTGGAATACCAAGTCAGTATGGATATTGACCGTGTTGTCACCGTCGGATTCATGTCAACATTCCGAATTTCGACAAAGTTAAAAACATTTTCAACAGTTTTCAATGCCCGATGGGTACCGGTCAATTCAACGCCGAAGCTGATCTTCGACCACAATCTCATCCTGCAGGAAGCCGTGGAGTATCTCCGTCAGATGGCACAGTGGCAACCAGCCATTATCTTCAAACTTCTACCGCCCAAATTCACGGCTCTACAACTTAGGAAGATCTATGAAACCATTACAGGGATCAAAATAGATGCCCGCAATTTTCACAAAAAAATATCTTCCATGCCCTACGTCAAAGTGTTGGACGAAACACAGACCAATGTTTCCCACCGGGCTGCCCACTATTATAAATTCGATAAACGCATCTACAACCGAATGTTTGGACAATTGTAACTCTCTCTTTCATCACCTCTGCTATCATGTATCTTTTAGGCTATGATCTGGGAAGTTCTTCCATTAAGGCTTCTCTCCTTGACGTAGAATCCGGAATATGTCTTGCCTCCGATTTCAGTCCTCATCACGAAATGCGTATCTCGGCACCTCAAATCGGATGGGCCGAACAGGATCCCTTGCAATGGTGGAACAACCTCTGTCTGGTTACCCATTCCATCCTTCAACAAGCGGACATTGATGCCTCCGATATTTCCGCTATTGGGATTGCCTACCAGATGCACGGATTGGTTACAGTTGACAAAAACGGCGAAGTCCTCCGTCCCGCCATTATCTGGTGCGATAGCAGGGCTGTTTCCTTGGGCGAAACGGCTTTCAATCGGTTGGGACACCGTTTCTGCCTGGAACACCTTCTCAATTCTCCCGGTAATTTCACAGCATCAAAATTGTCGTGGATTCGAAAAAACGAACCTGAAATCTTTGATAGAATTCACAAAATCATGCTCCCCGGAGACTATCTTGCCTTCCGGTTAACAGACAACATACAAACAACGAAGTCGGGACTCTCCGAAGGGATTTTCTGGGATTTCTCCCAACATGATATCTCCCGTGAGTTGCTCCATGTTCTCGGCCTCTCCGAGCAGATGCTTGCCACCCAAACGCCAACTTTCGGGGTACAAGGTTATGTAACGCGCCAGGCAGCTGATGAACTGGGGCTTCAGGCCGGTATTCCGGTTACCTACAGAGCCGGAGATCAACCAAACAACGCTCTTTCACTCAATGTCCTCAATCCCGGTGAAATCGCAGCTACAGCCGGTACGTCGGGAACCGTCTACGGCGTCGGAGCAAAGATGACTTACGATCTCGCTTCACGCGTCAATACATTCCTACACGTCAACCATACGGAAAAGAAGCCGCATTTTGGAATATTGTTGTGTATCAATGGTGCTGGGAGTCTTAACTCCTGGTTGAAACATAATATTGCCCTTCCGGGGACCAATTACCATGAATTAGACAATGCCGCTGCCCAAATCCCCATCGGCTCCGAAGGCATTTCCGTCATTCCTTTCGGAAACGGAGCCGAACGCATTCTTTGTAATAGGGATATTAAAGCCTCGTTTCATGGAATCAATTTCAATATCCATGACAACCGACACTTACTGCGAGCCTCCCAGGAAGGGATAGCCTTTTCCCTGTGTTACGGCATAGATATCATGAAATCCATGGGGTTGGATATTTCTGTAATTCGTGCCGGCAACACCAATATGTTTCTCAGCCCTGTTTTCCGAGACTCCCTGGCTGGAGTTACCGAAGCTGAAATTGAACTCTACGACACAGATGGTTCCCAAGGCGCAGCACGAGGCGCCGGGCTTGGTGCCGGAATTTATGCTTCTCCTCAGGAAGCATTCTCTTCCTTGCGCAAAATAGCTACCGTTACTCCATCATCGACCGATCGAGCTTCCTATAAAGATGCATATGCACGTTGGAATTCCTGTGCCAGCATCTCCAATTCTTTCAATAATTACTAATATGAACAGCAACAAACAGGAATATTTCCCCAGTATTCGTAAAATCGAATACGAAGGTCCTGAATCCCGTAATCATTTTGCATTCAGGTATTACGACGAAAACAGGATCATCATGGGCAAAACTCTCAAAGACCATCTCCGTTTTTCGATGGCTTACTGGCATACATTGTGTGCAGGAGGTCAGGATCCCTTCGGCGGAGCAACTCGCCCTATGCCATGGAACAAAGGAAGATCTCCTATGGACAGAGCGCGCCATAAAATGGATGCGGCCTTTGAATTCATGATGAAGACGGGGATTCCGTTTTACTGTTTCCATGATGTGGATCTGGTTGAAGAAGGCGATTCCCCCGCCGAATTTGAAAAACGCCTTCATCAAATAACCGATTATGCCCGCAAACATCAAAACGCTACAGGCATCAAACTACTGTGGGGGACGGCTAATGTCTTTGGCCACGCAAGATATATGAACGGCGCAGCAACCAATCCGTATTTCCCCGTCACGGCTTTCGCCGGCTTCCAAATTAAAAACGCGATCGACGCTACGATCTCCCTCGGAGGAGAAAACTACGTTTTCTGGGGAGGAAGAGAAGGTTACATGAGCCTTCTCAATACAGACATGAGACGGGAAAAAGATCACTTGGGTATGATGTTATCCATGGCCCGGGACTATGCTCGACAAAACGGGTTCCAGGGAACGTTCCTCATCGAACCCAAACCCATGGAACCAATGAAGCATCAGTACGATTTCGATGCCGAAACCGTCATCGGATTTCTGAAATATTACGGGTTGGATAAAGATTTCAAACTCAATCTGGAAATCAACCATGCAACTTTGGCCGGCCATACGTTCGAACATGAGATCCAAGTCGCCGTCAATGCCGGCATGTTCGGCAGTATGGATGCCAACCGAGGTGACTACCAGAACGGCTGGGATACAGACCAGTTTCCCATCAATGTCCAAGAGCTTGTCCACGCATGGCTGGTTATCCTGGATGGACCGGGGCTCACTACGGGAGGTACGAACTTCGATGCCAAAGTTCGCCGTAATTCCACGGATATCGAAGATTTGTTCATTGCCCATATCAGCGGCATGGACGCTTTCGCCAAAGCTCTGATCATTGCCGCCGACATTCTGGAACATTCGGATTATCGTAAATGCCGTCAGGAACGATATATTACCTATGACTCTGGAGACGGTCATGCTTTTGAAAAAGGCCTCCTCACTCTAGAAGATCTAGCCCGCTTTACACTCTCCCATGGAGAACCTGCACAAAAAAGCGGTCGTCAGGAATGGTATGAGGCCCTGATCAACCAATACATGTAATGTTTACTTTCTTTACACGGCTATGAATACGGAATCCCGCCATCTCTACATCTTCTCCATCACATTGGTTGCCGCTTTGGGAGGCCTATTGTTCGGATACGATACGGCAGTCATTTCCGGAACTACTTCGGCAATCGACAACTTCTTTATCAAACCCCTGATATCCAATCCGGAAAAGGCAATAGCAGTCATCGGAGACTACAAATCCATCGTCAGTCTGTGCTTCGTCATGGTAGTTGCCATCCTCGGCGGTTTTCTGACCAAACTATACGGACAAAAGAAAGGTGGAATCTGGACGGGTATTGTCGCAACAGTTGCCGCCCTGATCTGGTACCGGGAATTCTGGAATTCCTCAGAAGAGTTGACTGCCAATATGGCTAGTGCCATCAAGGGATTTACAATTTCCAGCGCCTTGATCGGCTGTATCGGAGGAGGGGCTCTCGGTGGCATCGTCGGGCAAACGCTGGGACGCAGGAAGGGATTAATACTCGCATCCGTTCTATTTGCCGTATCGTCCGTCGGTTCCGCTCTGCCGGATCTCATGAACTACTTTGGACTTCAGGATATCAGTTCTCTGATCATCTACAGGATTCTCGGAGGTATCGGTGTTGGACTGGCATCAATGCTCTCTCCGATCTATATTGCAGAAATTGCACCAGCTCCCATTCGGGGGAGGCTGGTAGGATTCAATCAGTTCGCCATTATTTTCGGCATGCTGGTCGTTTATTTTGCCAATTACTTCATCGCTCTGCAAGGAGATGTCCAATGGCTCTATTCAATTGGCTGGCGGTGGATGTTTGCCTCAGAAATTATCCCTTGCATCCTGTTTTTCGTTCTCCTGTTCTTTGTTCCGGAATCGCCCCGGTACCTCGTGTATCGCGGCAAAATCGGCCAAGCCAAACAAATCATTGACCGCCTTAATCCGCAGGAAGAAAGAAAACGGGAACTGGACAGCATTCGTGAATCACTGAAAGAAAAGAAAGTGCCATGGAATACGTTCGGAATGGGAGTCCTCCTTGCCGGGATTCTCATCTCTTTTTTCCAACAGGCTATAGGCATTAATGTCGTACTCTATTATGCCCCCGAAATCTTTCGTTCTCTCGGACTGGGTACGGATGCATCCCTGATGCAAACAATTATTGTCGGAGCCGTTAATTTACTTTTCACCACAATCGCCATTTTCACCGTAGACCGCTTCGGACGTAAACCGCTGATGATTCTGGGAGCACTTGGCATGTGTGTATGTATGATCTTGCTCTCCCTGATATTTTACACCAGTTCGAACGGTATGGCCTCCCTGGCATGCATGCTTGCCTATACTGCCTTTTTCGCTTTATCGTGGGGTCCGGTCGCGTGGGTTCTGCTCTCGGAAATCTTTCCGAACAGCATCCGAGGAGCTCTTTCTATTGCCATTGCCATCCAATGGCTTTCCAATTTTGCTGTTTCGTGGACGTTCCCTATCATGAATGAAAACGCAACGTTAACGGCTCTTTTCCATCACGGTTTTTCCTACTTCATCTACGGAGTTATGGGATTATTTGCCGCCATCTACGTCTGGAAATTCATCCCGGAAACTAAAGGTAAAACCCTGGAAGACATTGAGCATCTCTGGCGACGGCATAAATAACCTCTGTCTCTCTGTTTGCAGAGAGACAGAAATAGCAGTCACAATATCACTTGGCCCATACGTCCATTTCCCAAAGGGCGCAAACTCCTGCAGGCATCTTGCCAGTAACCAGCATGCGGACATAACGACCGGATCCATCAACATCGATGATCTGGGGACCGGAATCCGAAGCCTTACCTTCGTAAATGGTCCGGAAGCCTGTACCATCGTCGGATACCTGGATCGCATATTGTTCCGGATAATATTTTTTCCCGAGCACTTCGCTCCAATCAAGCAGGACACGGGCTAAATCCTGTTTTTCACCCAAATCGATCATTACCCAAGGAGCCTTATCGTCCTTGCCGCTCTGCCAGCGGGTATTCGACGCTCCGTCATTGACATTGGGAGCCTGGAACATGCGGTAATACGTACCGTGGTGGAAAGAACTTGCCGTTGCAGGCTTCCGGAAGGCCAATCCGGCGACACGGTCGAGCACCTTCCAGTTACGAATGCTTTGGACAGTTTCTCCCTGCCGGACATATTCCGCCACCAGTTTCAAAACCTCACCGGGAGCAGTCTCTTTGCCGGGAACAAGCACGGAAAATTCCTGTGTCTCACGAGAGGCAGGGGCAACAGAATAGTTCCTGACTGTGTCGAAAAACACCTTATCCCCCTGAAACAGACACACGCGGACATCCAGCTTGTCCACGCTTTCCGACGAATCATTGATAACAGTTACGGGAATAGTCATTGTTTTTCCGCGAAGTACCTCTTCCGTATAGTCGCCGATAACAAGGCACACAGGGCTAAAAGCATCTCTGAGACGCTGGGCGAGATAGGGCCTGATACGAGGCTTTGCAATGTCGGGCTGCAAAATGTCGCTTGTAGCTCCATCCTGATTGGGAAGGGAATAACTCAGCCCGCAAAATTGGAGAATCCCGACGCATTTGCCCCCCACTCTCCAGAATTCTGTGAGTTCCGCCAATGAATCGGCCTGGTAGGCCAGCCTTTCTTCACGCGAAGAACCGGGCATGATGAAATCATAGCTCCTTTTTCCGAGTTCGGTGGGATCTCCTTCCCTATTCAGCCAATTCCAGCCGTATTCATTGATGACGAGCGGCAGGTCCTCGCTCTTGTTGCCAAAAGTCCACGGCACGGGGGAAATACAGTTCATGTAGCCGAGGGTGAAATCCGGTTCACTGTAGAAGTATGGGTGAGACTCCTTCATATCCGTTTTGCAGGTATTGTGTCCCCAGCCGCAATCGCCCGGACGCTTTTGGAGATCAATGCCGCGGCAGGTATTCAGGACGTCAATCAGCCACGGCTGAAACGATTCGTTTTGGACATCCCAAACAATGACGCTGGGATGCATGCCCCGGTCCATCATCCAGGCACGGACTTCCGGTGTTACGGTTTCCGCCGTACAGTGTTCCCCGTCACAATGCTGCCAATAGGGATATTCGTCCATGATCATCAGCCCCGTTTCATCGGCAACCTCATACCATTTTTCGGGCAGGAATGCCGTATGCGTCCGGAAGCATTCGAAATTGACTTTCTTGAATTCGCGGAACAATTCGCGGGCCCAGCCATCTTTCCAAGGCAAATCTTTCCTCGCAGGATCGTCGCAAAAACGGTTGAAAGCAATATTGGTTCCACGCAGATAATGAGGTTTCCCATTGAGGATGGGCATCTTCGTCGTTTCGTCGAAACGGAAAGTACGCATTCCAAAACGCTGGCCGAACGTATCGCCGGACGTAGATACGACAAGTTTATACAGGGCCGGATTATCCGGACTCCATACGTCCCTGCCCTTGTCATATCCCTTCAACGCCATTGCCGGGACACTGACAACCGTTTCTTTCCCCGCCGGGACGGAAACATCCTTAACTTGATATTCGGCTACAAGTTCCGGGATTGCAGGTTCTACGCCATCGGCCATGATGCCCAATCGATACACGCGGAAGGTAACGGGAGTTGTTCTGGATGAAGCGGAATCATTTTTCAGAAAAGCTCGCGCGTAGACGGTTCCCTGATCGATATCAGGTGCCGTTTGAAGATAGGATACCACAGGATTACCGCTCACAATCAGGGATACATCGTCATAAATTCCCGGCCAGTAATACTTGCGTTCTCCATCAAAGCCCAAGTGACCAAGAGATTTGGGATTGTCTTGCTGATACTTTTTGTTTTGCAGCCGTATTACGATTTCGTTGTCTTCATCCTGTTTCAAAAATGGTGCTATATCAAACTGTGACGGAGTGAAAATGTATGTATATTCTCCCACAGGTTTCCCATTTACGTATACATAAGTACCGAATTGTGCCTTGTTGATACGCAGCGTAACGCGTTCCGGGATTTTTCCAGTGCGTACGGTCGTACGATACCACAGAGATTTCCCGTCGTAACTGCCCAAATCCCTGCCGGCAATATCCCAAAGACCGGGAACCTGGATACGGTTGTCGTATTCATAAGGAAGTTCGGATGCCGTATCAGATGTCGTCGTACATTCCCAGATACCATTCAAAGATATGGTTTTCCGGTCTCCGGCAACGGGAATGTCCGCCAAAGAGACCGGACCCGATGCCGGTTCCAAATGACAGAATGTCACCGTATCAAGCAGCACTCCAGAATCTCCCAGACGGACGATTTGAATGGAATTAGCACTATCCGGCTTCAATCCGCTCACGATAAATTCTCCGTATTTTCGGGTTCCTGTCGCAGCAAGCGTTTTAACGACAGGAGGATCCCCGTTTACGGAGACGGATACCCGTGATTCGGTTTCCGATCCGTAACGTATAACAGCTGTATTCCCCTGCCCTATCTCTTTCGGAGCGATAGAAAAAACTACGGAAGCTCCGCCGGTTCCCAGACAGGCAACACGTCCTCCATTGGACATGATGTCCCGGACAACTTCCGCACCGTTTTCAAGTTTGGAAGCGGCAAGAGACACCATGTTCTCCGGAATAGAATCCAGCATGGCTTCTTTGCCAAATTCAACAGCATCTACATTGATCGACTGGCGACGGGAAACGATCCTCACCGTCGCTCCCTCAGGTATATACACGGGAATTTCAAGCTTCCGGTATGGAGCCGTCCAGTTGCCGGTGGATTTATATGCCATTAGGGCAAACAGTTTTCCATTGACGTAAATATCGATGAAACATTCGGAGCCATTGGAACAAGTCGCATAATCAAGTATGATTTTATTCGACTCGCCGACATGTAGGAATTCGATTCCCGAACCATCCGTAAAATATTCTATGACCTTACCGCCGGAAGCATCCGGCCTTTCGACAACGGAAGGCATATGCCCTTTGTCACCGGGTACCAGTGTTCCTTGTTCGGCTTCCATGCGGACAGAAGCAGCATCCGCCTGAATGGTTGCAAAGGTACCTGCTGTCAACAGGACGAGACAATTTTTCCAAAAAGAGAATCCGGACACTGGTATCATGAAGTCAATAATTTGTTTTACGCATTAGAATACGTTAAACATGGAAGCCGAATTTCATTTTAGATCTCTTTTCCCGTTTTTGGAATTCTGTTTCCGGACAAGTTCAGGATTGGAATTGACTGTCCGGGCCAGATAGGATGTTCTGGGCAAAGTACCCATTTCGGACAACCCGGTAAAATGGCGTGGAGACTGCCGGAGCATTGCGATACGACTTTTGTCCAGCAAATTACCGAAGCTAATGGCTTCCATGGGGCAAGCCGCCTGGCAGGCCGTCCGGACAGCTCCTTCGGGCAGGAGCAAATCCTTATCCGTCAGTTCCAGTTCGGCAGAACGGCCGGGAAGCGCACGGGACATCAATTGGGCCTTGTGCCGGATTTTCGCTTCCTCAATACGCTGGACGCAATAGGTACATTTTTCCATAACGCCTCGGGAGCGAATAGTGACGTTGGGATTACGCTGCAACCGCGTTGCCTCATCGGAGAACCGGGCATAATCGAAGAAGTTGAACCTTCGTGCCTTGTACGGGCAATTGGCAGCACAATACCGCGTACCCCAGCAACGGGCATAGGTCATGGCGTTAATGCCTTCCGTCGTATGAACAGTTGCATTGACGGGGCACACGGATTCACATGGAGCTTTCGCGCATTGCTGGCATGCCACAGGGAAAGCCTGAAGGGAAACATTTCCTCCTTCGGTCCGGCGGAAGTAGCGGTCAATTCGGATCCAGTGCATGATACGGTCACGGGCGACTTCTTCACGACCTACGGTAGGTATGTTGTTTTCCGCCTGGCAGGCGGATAGGCAGGCATTGCAGCCGGTACACAGGCTTAAGTCGATGCACATGCCCCATTGATGGATGTCGTTCGCGTGGGGAGGCATCCATAAAGGAGATTCCGGTGCGGGGGAAGCGGAGGACAGGGAATCCATCTCGCAGACAGGAACCGGGATATCCCCCTCGGAAACAGGCGGGAGAAGCGCAATAGAGCGCTTCTCTGCCGGAAGAAGCCGCAGAGACGAGGCAGACACTCTTCTGACATACGGAATTGCCGCCGGAGATGACGCCAGAGTCCAGGTATTTCTCTCTGCATGACTACCGGCATCCGCGACAGAGCTCCCTCCGTATCCCAGGGGTATGACCAGAAGGTTGTCCGGCATGCCGGGAACAAGACAAGCCACTCCCTCCCCAAAACATCTCCTATCCTCCTCCACACGAAGCAGGTGGCATTTCCCTTCCATAGTACGGGCCTCTACCGCATCCGGGGCAATTTGTACGGAACCATCCCAGCAAAGTCCGGTTACGGGATCCGGCAGTTCTCTTAGCCATGCATTAGTCAGAAATCTGCCGTCCCACACAGCATAGTCCGGGACGAATTGTACTTCCCTCTGTCCTTCGGCAGGAGGCGGAGTCTCCGCCAAACAGAGGCAGGCATCCAGCGTTTCCTGCGAGGGAGGAGAGGGATTTTTCATCAAGGGAGCATAAACGGTTTCCGGGGAAAACCCCCGTCTCAGGGCATCCGTCCAGCCAGCTTCCTTGTTAACCGGGTTGACAGCTCGTTCAAAACATTTCCGCACACGGTGGAAAGCCGGAGAAAGATTGCCCGGTGCGTTATCCGCAGACAGAAGCCGTCCCTTGCTATTCATCAATCCGGAAAGAAATTCAATCCTGCTGTATCCTCCGTATAGAGGCAAAGTCACAGGCTGCATATAGCAAAAGCGTCCGAATTCGTCTCTTTCGATCCCCCACGATTCCAAATAGTGAGCCGCCGGAAAATGCCAGTCACATGCCTGGGCTGTTTCATCCACATACAAGCCAAGATGAACGCTTTCCAGATTCGGCGATTCCAACAATCCTCGGAAATCCCACTCAGGAGGCAGTTTTCGGACAGGATTGGACTCTCCGAGAAGAAACAATGTCTCCACTTCACCCTGCCGGACAGCTTCAGGAAGAAGCCCCAGGCTTTCTCCGAATGTTTTTTCTCCTTGCAGGAAAGAAAGAGTTACCCCCGGCGCTTTTAGCGCAGAGTTAATCTCCAGTACGAGACTATGCAGAGGCTGCGGGTAATTCCACCCCAATAGAACAAGGGACTGGGAAGAATGGGAGCAAAGATCTTCGGCACAAGCATCCAGCCAAGTATTCCACTCTCCAGAGACAGGAGCTGATGCAGCAGGCAAGTCCCGCAGACAGGCATTCTCCGTTAAACTACCGATACGGCGTGCCAATTCCCACAAAAACAGAGGGATCGCGGATGGCAGCAAGGAGAGACGGTGATCTGCCATCCCACCGGAGAGTGAGAACCTCCCTTCAACAGCATAAAAACGATTAAAATCTTTCCCTGAACCAGGAATTGTCCTACTTCGTTCGTCATCTGGAATGCGGCCCTGCATGAACTCCGAGGCAACGCCCTGCGGGTCTGTTCCCATCCAATCGCAATCCAGCGCCAGAAGCCGCCGAACCCGGTTCAAGCGCGGGACGGCAACGACACCCGGCTGTAAGGCGGTTTCAACAGCCATGCGACGCCCCGCATCCGAAAGAGGCTCCCAATGGAAAACGCGAATCCCGGGATTGCGTTTTCGCAATTCTTCCAGTAATGCCCGTTCCACCGGGGATATTTTATCTCCAACAAGAAACGCGCACTTGCCTTTACCAACTGTTTTTTTGGCCCAAGAAGCAAAGGCTCCCTGTACTTCCTGCCGGGCAGCGGGTTTACCATGGAACAGGATCTTTCTGCTGCGGGCCGGATCGTACAAACCAAACAAGGAGGCCTGCGCCCAAGACGACAACCCCGATGCCAATGGCCAGGACGGAGAAGGTTCCAACTTAGTCGGTCTGCCATCCCGGCAGACAGCCATCAAGGGAACAGCACTACGAATCCCGGGCATGCAAGTAGCAAAAACAGTCGGTAACCCGGGTACCGTCCATTCCGGCCCTTGATTGTAAGGAACAAGGTAGCGATCCACACGGCGGCAAGCAGGCAGAAGCCCGGCTACAAGTCCCCCTGTCCCAAGCCATTGCATAAACCGCCTTCTGGATAACCGTCCATCTTCATTTTCACGAATTGGAATATTGGTATCAGAAGTAAGGGGATTCGGCATGGCTGGCTGGAATAAAATCGATAAGTGTCAGTTAAAAATCAATGATGGCACGTCGTGCAATTGCTGGAAGGAGCAACAATCCAACGCTTTTGCAATAGAGGGCTCAAATGGTTGGGATCCGTCAATTTCAATCCATTGCCGATCTTGATGTCGTGGTTTTGAAGGTACTGTGCTGGGTTATACGACGGATTGGCAATTTCCTCAAGCGGACGCAAACGCCGGGAAGGATTACGATGACATTCCGTACACCATTTCATTCCCCGATTTCGCGATGTCCCGACCCTGTCCATCCGGGCAATGTCATCGTGACATTCCGTACATCCCACACCGCGCGTCACGTGGGCAACATGGCTGAAATAGGCGTGTCCGGCAAGGCGGTTCACCGCCACCCAGGGAATCGGCATGCCCGTATATTCCGGATAATCGGGATCCGCCGCCCGGCGGATCGGTTCAATCAGCGGGCTGTCGGACAAAACGTGCCGATGACAATTCATGCAGGAAGACGCCGGTGGAAGTCCTGCCTGGGGAGAAATAAACGCGCCGGTATGGCAGGCGGCACAATCCATACCCAGCTTGCACACATGCGTCTTGTGAGAAAAATCCACAGGCTGCTGGGGTGCATACGGTGCCGGATAAAAATTTTGCATGTAAATGCCGGCAACAACGATAGCTGCCCCAACGGCCATCCACAGCGCTGCCAAACGGACGCGCCGCCGAAGATCGGAAAAGTTGGAAGAAGACATGAGGAGAGAGGAATCAAGGTACTTGAAAATCGAAAAAACGGTTTATCCCCGTCCAGGTACTGGTATCTTGGCCGGAGGTAAAGTTGTATCCATCGTCAAATTTTCGGGAACGAGAACCTGGCTGTCCTTCTGGATATCATCCCATGAAATACGGCGACCGGAGAGGGCGGCATTGCGCCCCATGATAGCTACCAGCGTCTTTGTCGCAGCCTGTTCGAGCGTCTGCACCCACTCTCCATTCCGTAGGTATTTATAGAAAGCCACATGCGTATTAGCATACATATTTGTTTTCTCTCCGCGGTAACGCCAACGTTTAGCAGACTGGATATGAGGACGATAGGGAGTTGCCAAAATACCTTGCTCGCAAAACGTACGATCGGAAATTTCACTGTGGCATCCGACCCACTGCCGGCATGAAATATGGCCGATCACATCATGATCGTATTCAAAATGGACATCGTAATGATCCCATACGTCACCGTCATCGGTACGCTGGGCACGACCGCCGGAACCAAAGGCAGCCAGAGGCGGCCGATCTTCCATCGACCACATCATGCCATCGATGGTATGGATCACCTGTTCCACAAACTGCCCTCCGGAAAGCCAATACCAAGCCGTCCAGTTGCGTAGTGCCCAGGAAACATCCGATTCTTGCGGTGGACGGGAATCCAGGGCAAGGGGCGACTTGGGAGGCGTTGTGTAATACAACCCGTCAAAGGAAAGTACACGTCCTAGTTTACCTTCCTGAAGCCAGGTCCGGGCAGCTTTGTTAGCATCGTCATACCTCCAGCAAAAGCCGTCCAGAATAACTAGATTCCTGTTTTTGGCCGCACGGGCCGACTCCATTACCGACAACACTCCGGGGACATCCACTGCAATAGGTTTTTCCACATAAAGATGTTTGTTGGCCGCCACTGCCGCAGCCAGATGCAAAGGACGGAATGCAGGGGGCGTACACAGCAAAACAACATCCACCGGCTCAGCAAGCAATTTCTGGTAGGCATCAAGCCCTACAAACCGCCTGGACGGCTCGGCCTGCATGCGGCCGCCGTACTGCTCTTTCACTAGGTTGGCTCCAAAATCCACACGTTCCTGAAAAGCGTCCGCCAAAGCCCAAACGACGGTGTCGGAATCGGCATCCAGCGCATTGCGGATAGCTCCCAGCCCACGTCCCCCGCATCCAATCAAACCGATTTTCAAGACTTTTGTCGGAAAAGCCTCCTGGGCCCGGACTACATGGGGCGCAGCCAATAAAAAACCTGCCGTACCTGCAGCGGTTTTCAAAAAGCTTCGTCGTGGGATCATGTTCTCGGACTTCATCGTTGAATTATCTTCTTTTGAGAATACACACTCAAAGGAAACAATCCAGAAGACAATGCCTCATAATTCCTCTTCCCTGCGACATAACGCCACGAAAATATCCATTTCTATGCCTCCCGATTTTTTGGAAACAATTTTTGAGCAAAAAGGCACGATACAACGTCTATCCTGCATGATGAAGTCCATTCTAAACATCGGCCTCGTCGCTGTAGCGGCGGTCTTTTTGTCAGCTTGTAACACCGTTGGCGGCGTCGGCAAAGACGTCAGTTCCGTAGGCGATGCCATGGGACAGGCAGCCAAGGACACGAGCAAAGCTATCGACAAGGGAGTCGATAGCATGTAATGCATGACATACCTACCACGCCTTCGGGCACATACAAAACACAACACGCTCCGGCCAATCATGGCACAGGGGCGTTTTTTGCATCGTCGTGGAACCGTATCTCAACTTCAGGAAAATGCTTCGCAACAAGCCGGGCTCCTTTTTCACCCAGAGCCGAACAGGCCGTTGACAAAGCATCCGCACAAGTGGCAGTAGGAGCCAGGACGGTTACGCTTCCGGCTCGGATACTTCCCAAGCCTGTCTCCGGATCAATGACGTGGGAATAAACCGTGCCTGATACAAGCACGTGCCGATACATAGCACCGGACGTCGAAACGGCCTCTCGCTTCAAAGGACGTAAAAAAACTTTCCCCTCCTGATCCAGAGCAACCCTCCAACCGGGTTGACCGGGAGGAGGATCTCCTACCAGAACATCGCTTGTGCTGGAAACACAATATGACGACACTCCTTCTTTCTCCAGAATTCGTCCCATGGCGTCCACTGCCATTCCCTTTCCGATGCCACCCAGGTCAATCCGCATTCCCGGAACCGTTTTGCATGCCCTGGTACCGTCCAGAACGAGCTTGCGGAAACCTGAAGCTGCCCGGGCCTTCTCCAGCGTCGCAACATCCGGAAGTTGTTTTCTACTGCCAGCTCGTCTCCATAGACGGATACAAGGACCTAAAGTAGGATCAAAAGCACCCCCGGTTTTTTCCGCATAATACAAAGCGGTCTTCAAGACAGAAGATAACTCTGGAGAAAGAGGAAAAAACGTTCCATGTGGAACACGGTTGAAAGAAGCAAGCTCGCTTCTTTCATCCCGTGAGGAAAGAAGACTCTCAAGCCGTTTACCTTCGCCAAAGGCTTTCTTGCAGGCACGGTCAGCCTGCTCTACAGATGAAACATACACCCGGATGGTGAACAGGGTTCCCATCATTGGCTGTTCCATTTTGAATTCCCTCAGCCGGGGCTCATGCTCTTTTGCGGAAGGAACATCAGAAAATTCTCCCCCTGCCCCGCTATCCTCGTCCTCTCCATCGCAAGACAGCACGGAAACTAAGGCAGTAAGAAAAGCAACGGGCAAAATGCTCCATCGTGCAAGGCGGAAACCCTTCTTATGCGAAAAGTTTCTGCACGCGGCGGCAAACTTCTTCCACATTGTCCCGGGAGTTGAACGCCGATACACGGAAATATCCTTCTCCTTTGGAACCGAATCCGGCTCCCGGAGTAATCACAACGTTGATATCATGAAGCATTTTGTCGAACATTTCCCAACTGCCAAGGCCGGGCGGGCATTCGACCCAGACGTAAGGGGCATTCCTCCCTCCCCATACACGCAATCCGACTTTGCTGAAAGCGTTACAAAGCATTTCGGCGTTGCAGAGGTAATGATCTATCAAGCCATTCGTCTGGCGGATACCCTCAGCACTGAACAGGGCTTCCGCTCCTCGCTGGACGATGTATGAAGCACCGTTGAATTTAGTGCAATGACGACGGCGCCAAAGGTTCTGCACGGGAACGGGCTTACCTTGAGAATCCCTGCCCATAAGCTGGTTGGGAATAACAATATAACCGCACCGTACACCGGTAAAACCACCCTGCTTGGAGAAAGAACGAAACTCAATGGCACAGTCTCTTGCTCCCGGAATTTCGAATATGGAATGAGGAATGCCCGGTTCACGAACAAAAGCTTCGTACGCGGCATCGAAAAGCAGGATTGCATCATTGGCACGCGCATAGCCTACCCACTTGGCAAGCTCGTCTTTCGTTGCGACAGCACCCGTCGGATTGTTCGGGAAGCACAGATACACTAAGTCCACACGTTCCTGCGGAAGTTCGGGAACAAAATTGTTCTCTGCCGTACAGGGCAAATAGATAAGTCCTTCGTAGGAACCATCCGGACGGGAGTTTCCCGTATTGCCGGCCATAACATTGGTGTCCACGTAAACCGGATAGACTGGATCCGGAACGGCAATGCGGTTATTGCCGCCGAAAATGTCCAAAATGTTACCCGTATCGCATTTGGCTCCGTCCGAGACAAAAATTTCATCCTTGTCGACTGCAACGCCAAGAGGCTTGAAAGCTTTTTCCGCAATGGCGGAACGCAACCACTCGTATCCCTGTTCCGGACCATAGCCATGGAAAGTTTCTCGGGAGGCAAGATCATCAACAGCTTTGTGCATAGCTTCAATGGCTGCCATAGGCAAGGGCTCTGTCACATCTCCAATGCCGCATCGAATCAAACGCGATGCCTCGTCCGGATGTTCCTTGGCAAAGACATTGACTCTTCGGGCGATTTCAGGGAACAGATATCCGGCCTGCAATTTCAAGAAATGATCATTGATAAAAGCCATATGCCGATCCTCTACAAAAAACAGCCTCCCCTCAAGCCCTATATGGGTCTTATAGAGAACAATTACAACATGGAAACGAACTGGATGACTACCTTAAAAATAACTTTTTCCAGTATTTTTGGAAGAAGTTCCCTGCACAGTATTATCCAACTGAAGTTTGAGACGGAACATGCGATTATTGCGAACGAAAAAGATGACGACAGGAGCTTTTTTCAATTTATTATCCAATTCTTTTACAGAGTTGATTTCCTGCCCATCGACGCTGAAAATAAAATCCCCGGCTTTTAATTCACTCTCAAGGTTTTTATGTTCATTTGACATTGCCTTCACTTCCTCGATCACGATTCCTTTAACACCGGATGTTCTCTCCACCAGGGAAAGATCACGCGCGGTAATGCCATTGCGGACTAGAATTGAATCATTATTCAACTCCAATTCCTTCGTCGTATCGTCGAGAGTAATTTTAGCGGATAGTTTACGTCCCTGGCGCCAGACGACAAACCTGACCGTATCCCCTCCCTGCAGGGATTCCAATTCCCGGAGCAATTCCTTAGCCTCTTCGATCTTGTTTCCGTTACATTCAAGAATGACATCCCCAATCTGCAATCCGGCCTTTTCGGCTGGAGAATTGTAACGAATGGAATTGATAATAGCTCCATCCTTATCCTGATAATGGATGAAATTTTTGAGACCCTGTGAGGATTCGACAAAGTCAATCCCAAGATAACCACGCATTGGACGGCCATACTCGCAAATCTGTTTGAATGCCTGAAGAACGATATTGGACGGTATGGCAAACCCTAGTGTTCCACCCGAAGAAATACGGCCGGAAAGAATGGAGGAATTAATGCCAATCATCTCTCCATAAATATTAATGAGAGGTCCTCCGGAATTGCCTTGATGAATGGTGGCATCGGTCTGGATGTAATTGATACCTACACTGTTAAACTTCCTATCGCGTCCGCTGACAATTCCCTGAGTCACGGTCTTAGCCCAACCATAGGGTGTACCAAGTGCCATGACAATCTGGCCTGTTTTCACTTCGTCACTGTTACCAAAAGGTATAGGCTGCAAATCCTTTTGCAGATCGATTTTTAAAACAGCTATATCCAGTAGCTGATCCACCCCGATCACGCGAGCCGTCGTTACTTCGCCATCCCCAAGAATTGCCTGGATGTATGATTTGCCTCTAATGACATGGTAGTTGGTAATGATATGTCCCTCCTTGGAAACAATCACTCCGGATCCCTGGGCCCTACTGACAATATGACTTCCTATCCTTCCGTCCTCGTTATTGCTTCTGTAGCCGACGTCACTGGATCCGGTCGCTGAAATAGTCACCAGAGACTGGGAGGCAAAAGAAGATATTTTGGACATTTCGCGATCCAATTCACTCAACACTGGAACATCTCCATCGGAAAAGAAAGCCCCTGTCTTGATGCTGTACGTCTCTTTCTGGAATGCATCTACAATAGACTCTCCCTCACGGAACCATCTCCAATAGAGTATGCATCCCAGCAATATGACACTAAAGAGACAGAGAGCCAATAACGAACGTTTCCATGGATGCGACATCATGCGGAAAACAAATTTGCAGAATTGCTTGAAAACGCAAGAAGCGAATCCTTCAACATGGAGAAATTCTTTTCTTGCGCGAAAACAATTTCAAAAAATAACCGTTATTTTGCCTTTATTGTTATTCTATCGGTCTCCTACCTCTTCTTTCGGAGATTCATTCCTACAAAAAATGAAAAAATTAATCCGTACCCGGAGTTGACCCACCCTGCCCTCTCCCATTAGACTGACATCCGAATGGCTCAGGACACCCAACATATCATAACTATCTTCGGGAGCGACGAAGGACTCGTTTCCCAACATGCTTCCGAGAGGTTTGCCCGCTTGTCCGAAGGCACCAATACATTCTCCCATGAAATCATCGACGGTAACGCTCCGGATGCAGATTCCGCCGCTTCTATTTGTTACCAAATACGGGATGCTATCCAGACAGTTCCATTCTTTCCCGGATTAAAAATCGTCTGGCTCAAGGGAGCCAACTTTCTGGGAGATTCCGTCACAGGCCGGGCAGAAGCCACTGAAAAAGGCCTTCAAACACTCTCCGACCTCATTTCAGGCGGCCTTCCGGACGATGTTTGTCTTCTCGTCTCGGCTTTCGAATTCGACAAACGTCGGGCATTTAACAAATTGCTTCTCAAATCCGGATCGTCGGAAGAATTTTCCAAGCCCGACATTACCCAAAGCGGGTGGGAAGAACAAGTTGCCGTTATCGCAGGAAATGCCGCTCAAGAGCGCGGTCTTGTTTTCGATCGCGACGCACTTGATATCTTCGTTCATCGCGTCAGTGAATCGTCCAGACAAATTATTTCTGAAATTGAAAAAATCGATATCTATCTCGGCCAGGAACGCAGAACGGTAACCGAGCAGGATATCCGCAATATGGTTTCTCAAACACGCACGGGTATTGTCTTTGAAATCTCACGGGCCATTGAATCGGGAAAAGCCTCAGAAGCAATACAACTTATTGATTTTCAATTAGAAAAAGGAGATCAAGCCGTAGGGATTATTCGTGCTGCCTTCATCCCTGCCCTGCGCAGCATGATCGCTGCCAGAATTATTTGCGACACTTATTCCCTGAATCCCTCCTTCAAAACGGAATTCTACCGGAAGATGGAATCCATCCCTCCCTACGCCCAGAAACTCATCCCTCTCAAAAAGGACGGAACACCGAATTATTACTCTGTTTTTCTCGCTGCCCAAAAACTCGGTAAAAAAACATTATCCAAGCTCAAAAAGAACCTTTACGAATGTCTCCAGGCGGACAAATCACTCGTTTCTTCCTCTCTGGATGCACAACTGGTGCTCCATCGGCTTGCAATTTCCCTCGCTTCCTGATTGAGTTCTGGACGTGAACGTACCTGATCTTCCCGAATTCGACGTCTTGGTTGCCGGAGCCGGACATGCCGGCATCGAAGCAGCGCTTGCCGCATCTCGCCTGGGATGCTCTGTCGCCCTGCTCACTCAGAATCTGGATACAATCGGGCAAATGTCCTGTAACCCTGCCATTGGAGGACTAGCTAAAGGACACATCGTTCGAGAAATCGATGCCCTGGGAGGAGCCATGGCACTCAACACGGACGCTACCGGTATTCAATTCCGCATGCTCAATGCTTCCAAAGGACCGAGCGTTCGTTCCCCCCGTGCCCAATGTGATAAAGCCGCTTACAGGATGCGCATGAAATGGGTGTTGGAAAACGATCCGAACATCCGCATCTTCCAAGGAATGGCGGATCAGATCCTTGTCGATTCAGAGTCGCGCGCTACCGGTATCATGACCAGCCTCCAATTTGCCATCAAGGCTAAAGCCGTCGTCATTTGCTCCGGCACGTTCATGCAAGGCCTCCTCCATGTCGGTCTCAACCATTTCCCCGGCGGACGCCTCGGCTGCGCACCCAGCGGATTGTCCCGGCATTTGAAAAAACTCGGCTTCATCGTCGAACGCCTGAAAACAGGCACTTCGCCGCGCATCAACGGCAACTCCATTAATTTCAATGTTTGCGATATCCAGGAAGGAGATGAACCACCACCTCTTTTTAGCTTCCTTTCTCACACGAGACTTCACCGTACGACGGAACCGTTCAGCACGCTTAATACATGGGCCGATCCCGGATTTTCCTTGCACCAACGTTCTTGCTGGATCACCTACACGAATACAAACACACACGACATTATCCGGGATAATCTTAATCAAAGCCCTTTGTACAGCGGTATCATCGAAGGGATCGGTCCTCGCTATTGCCCGTCCATAGAAGACAAAATCGTTCGCTTTGCCGACAAGGACAAACACCAGGTATTCATCGAACCGGAGGGCAGGGATACATCGGAATTCTATCTGAACGGCGTCTCGACATCTTTGCCTTATGCCGCCCAATGTGCATTCATACGCACTATCCCGGGCCTTGAACATGCTCAGTTGATTCGTCCGGGTTATGCTGTCGAATACGACTTTTGTCCACCGACACAACTTCATCCGTCCCTGGAAACAAAAATCGTCGAAAACCTTTACTTCGCCGGGCAAATCAACGGTACATCCGGCTACGAAGAAGCCGCTGCCCAAGGACTCATTGCCGGCGCCAATGCTGCCTTGAAAGTTCGTGGAGAATCCCCCCTCATCCTGAAACGCGACCAGGCCTATATCGGAGTCATGATCGACGACCTCGTCACTAAAGGCACACAGGAACCTTACCGGATGTTCACAAGCCGGGCGGAATTCCGCCTCCTCCTTCGCCAGGACAATGCAGACATCCGCCTCACCCCCATTGCCGCTTCCATAGGACTCGTCAATCGGGATCGCAAACAAGCCGTCGAAGAAAAAATAAACGCCATCAACTTAGGTACGGAAACCGTTCGAAATCTCAAATATGACGGAATACCACTTGATCTATGGCTCAAGAGAACTGGCAACGACTGGAAAAACCTCCCTCCGGAATTGACAGAAATGTTCCACGTGGAACACTGGGAACATATCGCTACGGAAATACAGTATGAAGGTCATATCGTTCGGCAGATCCGGCAGGCGGAAAAAATCAACAGGATGGAGGACAAACAAATCCCATCGGATATCGACTACGAACATGTCCATGCCCTGAAGAAGGAAGCTGTCCTCAAACTCTCATCGATTCGCCCGGCGACAATTGGACAAGCCACTCGCATTCCCGGCATCACTCCGGCAGATATTGCGCTCCTGCTCGTATGGCTGAAAAAGGAACATCGACAGGATTAACAATTCCCAGTCTTTGTTCTTCGCACAGTTTTCTACGCCGTTTCGGTTTTATCAATAGATATCAACCGGAACAGGGCAGGGGGGGAGTATCCGGCTTTTCCGTCGGTATATATCACAAATAGTGCAGAATAAATCAGGATCTATACCGTACAAGACCACGGATACAGACATCAGGACCATACATGGTACAATCCGTTTCCTCAAGAAAAGCTTCCTCCTTCAAAAACTCTTCTCCAGCAACAGCCATGGCATGTCCTCCCAGTATCATGGGAGCGTAAAAACCGATCCACTCATCTACCAATTGATGTTGCAATAAGGTTCGTACAAGATTTCCTCCGGCTTCAACCATTAATACGGAGACATCGTATTTCTGGTATATTATTTTCATAAGTTTTTGATAATCAATAATATTTTCAAAAACAACCGTTCTGTCCGCAAAATTGTCCGTAAAACAACAGGCTCGTGAGGGTAGGGATTTACGGTCACGTGTTACAATCATTCTCCATGGTTGCTCTTTCTCACAAGACACGGCTCTGTCAGGCGTTCGTATGGTAAAGGCAGGATTGTCGACCCTGACGGTTTCTCCCCCTGTTAAAATAGCATCGGCTTCGCTTCTCAACGTGTGGACGTAATTTCTGGCTGCCTCAGAAGTCAGCCATTGGGATTTGCCCGGCATTCTGGCAATACGTCCATCCAGACTTGCAGCCGTTTTGACGACAACCCACGGCATCCCTGTTTTTATTGTTTTGGTAAAAGGGCGAATCAAACGCCGGCATTCCTCTTCCATGACACCGTGTTCCACAACGATTCCGTGGATGGCCAGCAGTTTGTCCGCTGCTCCGGCATGTTTGGGATTGGGGTCTTGCGTACCATAAACAACCCGCTTCACGCCATATTCTAAAATAGCATCTGTACATGCAGGAGTACGTCCGGACGTACTGCAAGGCTCCAAAGTCACATAAAGTGTCGATTGAGGTAGAAGAGATGCGTTTCCGCGCTTCAACGCATCGGCAAATGCTTCGCGCTCGGCATGCGGCATTCCGGCTTTTCGGTGGAACCCTTCTCCAATGGCTTGACCGTTGGAAACGAGAACTGCTCCTACGGGAGGATTGGGGCTAGTCATTCCCACTCCGTTTCGTGCCAAAGAAAGAGCGTGAGACATCCAATGGCAATCCTGAGCGGTAAAAAGCATGACGGAAATATACCCCAGATTGTCCCTTCACACAATGAGGTTCTTTTCCACAAGAAATAGATAGATCTTATCTATATAAAATTTCATCGTCTTATATTGTGTGAATAAAGTGAACAACGGAATTAACTTACAGAGTTGGAATGAATTGTTGTGCTCTCCTTTTGTGGATAACTTAGTCCATCAAATTTGTGAGCAACCTGGAATCTCGGTTTCCGACAGGTTATTCACAATGAATTCACAAGATATTTTCGGTGGTATTGAACTCATAGACGCAGAAAATCCTGGGTCACCGCCGTTGGAAATGGTAGAGTCTTCTTTTCATGTGATCAACGACATTTCCATGATACAGGCATGTTTGATATCGGATCCGGGATTGGACGAGTGTTTCTGGATTGAGGGATTCCCGGTTGGAGAGCTGGTATTGGGCGGCATCAAGTTACATATCTGGATGGAAGAAATACTTGCCGAGTATGGTATACAGGTAGTTTCTGTCTCAAGTCCGGATACCCTGCAAATTTCACTGCACTATTTTCCGGGAGAAGAAGTACTGCTTTTGATGGCAGATGCATATTCCCGGGAGGGGAAGGGATTTCGGCCTTTTTTCTGCCGGGATGATGACGGAACTCCCCATCCTGTAGCCTGGGTAGGATCCGTTCCACGGGTTTTCCACGGTCATGAATCACGTGAAATATTCACTGTGAGACGCCTTCGTTATCCTTGGGATCTTCTGTCGTGGAATGACACTATCCTGCAAGGCCTCCAACCCTGCCGGGACAATTGCCTTGTCAGCTCCGGATCTTATCTTTCAGGGATCGTTCGCATGGGGGACGGTTGTGAGATTTTGCCGGGAGTCGTCATGGAAGGTTTCGTCAGTCTCGGTTGCAATTGCCGGATAGGACCGAATTGTTACATTCGCGGGCATGTTTCCATCGGGGATCATTGCCGGATAGGGCAGGGCGTTGAAATCAAAAGCAGTATCATCGGCAGTGGGACAAGTATTCCGCATTTGTCCTATGTCGGGGATTCCGTTATCGGTTCCCGCGTCAATCTGGCGGCCGGAACGATTTGTTCTAACTATCGCCATGATGCGGGCGAACATCTGATGGCCGGTTCCGGAGGGTGCCTCCATCCGACGGGCAGGATCAAACTGGGTGCGGTTATTGGGCACGATGTTAAAACGGGATGCCATACGACCATTTATCCCGGCCGAATCATAGCCCCTGGAAAAACGACTCTCCCGGGAGAAGTCGTCAGTAAGAACATCATGTGAACATTTTGTCACACAAAAGAGTTCGTTCCATGCGGGTTATGCCGTATCAAGAAACGCATGGAACGCATTCTCATCGTCGAAGATGACCTGGATATCGCGGAACTCGTTGAAATCAACCTCGTCCGTAAAGGTTACGATGTTGTCAAGGCTCACGACGGGATGGAAGGGCTGGACGTAGCGCTTAAAACCGCTCCCGACCTGATTATTCTGGATGTGATGATGCCGAAGAAAGACGGCTTCTCCCTTTACAAGGATTTGCGGCGCGACCCGCGCACATCTTCCGTCCCTGTCCTTTTTCTGACAGCTCGTGCACAACTGGACGACAAAATTTCCGGACTGGAACTCGGAGCTGACGATTATGTAACCAAACCCTTCAGCCCGAAGGAATTGGTGTTACGCATCCAGGCTATCCTGAAAAGAAACCAGGTCAAACCCGGTGAAGTCCGCGTTACTTGTGGCCCGCTTTCATTTGACAAAAATTCTTTCAAATTCTATCTCGCGGGCGAACCGGTCGATCTGACGGGGACGGAATTCAAACTCCTTCTCTACTTGACGGAGCGCGCCGGAAAGACTCAGGATCGCAATGACCTCCTCCGCTCTGTTTGGGGCTACAGCGACGAAGTCCATAGCCGTACGCTCGATACCCACATGAAGCGGCTCCGTCAAAAACTCGAAGGATATGCCGATATGATTGAAACTGTCCGCGGAGTAGGGTACCGTCTCGTGGAACCTTCCGATTCCTGATACGGAAAACACCCCGCCCAATTTCTTTTTTCCAAGACAGTGGCTCCCCTGGACATTACCCTGATTTCCCTGCTTACCCTTGCCGTTGGCGCTTGGGCCTATCGCGAGGGTATCTTTTCCATGCAGATGAAACTGCAGCGGAAGAAGTATGCTGACCTGGAAAAATCGTCCGCCCGTTCCAAGGAACATTTTGTTTCCGACCGGCAAGCCGTTCTGGAAGCCATGGGTGACGCATTTCTCGTAGCTGACAGGCACGGACGGGTTTTGATTGCCAACAGAGCGGCAAGCGTACTTTTGGGTGAATCGGGCCGTGTCGGAGGCAATGTCTTCCTTTCTCCCGAGCACGAAACACTCCACCAGTTCTACCGGGAAATCTTTCGCAACTGCGATCCCGTCAGCCAGAAAATTACCGTTTCGATCGGAGAAGGGCAGGGCGGTTCCGGTTCGGAGAAAGTTCTTCAGGTCGTCTCCACTCCCTTGCAGGAAGATCTCAACCAGATCGGTATCCTTTTTCACGATATTACCGAGGAACACAGGACGATGACTGTCCGCCGGGACTTTGTGGCCAATGCCTCCCACGAGTTGAGGACTCCCCTGACGATCATCCACGGCTATTTGGAAAACCTTCTTGAGGACGACGATATCGCCGCCGATGCCGCCATGCGCAAACGCATTCTGGGCATGATGCAAAGACACTGCAAGCGTATCATCCGGATTGTGGAAGACATGCTCATGATTTCCAAACTGGAAAATTCGGAGAACCTTCTCAAACGTACTCTCTTTGACCTCGGCACCTGCGTAGAGGATGTCATTGGCCGTTTGGAGACAATGGCTCATGAAAAACAAGCTACCATCCGCGTCGAACTGGATCGCACTCCTTTCATGATCTATGGTGACATGTTCTATTGGACGCAAATCCTCTTCAACCTCATTGAAAACGCCATCAAGCAAAACCTGGAGCCTGGCCTGACCGTTACCGTCAAGGCGGGCGTCCGGGACGGCAAAACGGTCATCAGCGTCTCGGACAATGGCATCGGGATTCCCGTTTCCCATCTGCCTTACATTTTCAATCGTTTTTACCGGGTGGAAACGGCGCATTCCCAGCAGATCAAAGGTACCGGACTTGGCCTTTCGATTGTTCGCCGGGCTGTGGAAGCCCATCAGGGGACGATTGACGTAGCCAGCATTCCCGGTGTGGAAACCTGCTTCACGATCGTGCTCCCTCAATTGCCCGCTCCCTCTCCTTCCGCTTCCTGACGAAGAAGGATTTTTCGGTTTTACCGGCCGTCTGCCGGATCCCGGATGTTTCATTCCGGGATTTTTTGCGTCTGTTTTTCATTCCTTCTTTCGGCCCGGTTGCCGGCTGGAATGCGGGCACGTATACCCCTGTAACTTGAATTGCCGGAGCTGTTGGCATTCCGATGAGTGTTCGCGTTCGTTTATTTGATGGCGTACTAAATTGATGAAGAATATGTTGGCATGTATTCCCCTTGAGTGTCGATAAATTGATTTTATGGAATTTCCGGGATATTTATTTCATGGACGGCCGAAAAAACAAGCCGTTTTTGAAATATGATCAATAAGCAGAATAAAAACAATGGCATGGAAGATGGCATGTCTTCCATGGATGCTCATTCCTCTTCCTGGATGCCGGGAGACCAATTTGATGCTCCTCTGTCCAGAGCGCGTTTTAACGGAAACTTCGCTCAGCAAAACCAGTTTGAGGATTATTTGGATAGCGGAAGCGATTCGAGCGATTCCGGCACTTCCAGTTACTCGGACTGGTTTGAGTTCGGTAGCGGCTCGGGGGATTCCAGTGATTCGAGCGATTCAAGCTATGGCGGCGATTATTGGGACGATTCTTCGTCTTCCAGCGATTCCCTCGAAAGCAGCAGCGCACACTCCTCTTCATCGGAATCTACCGACTCGACGAGTTGCTCCCCGCCTGAAGAAGGGTGCTGCAACCCCGAGTGCTGTGACGGAGACGACGGCGATACCGAGGACTCGATTCCCATCGAAGGAGCCGGAGAAGACCCCGGAGGCTGCGATGGTGAAGGCCAGATTGCCGCGAACCCCGATGCGCCTCTTCCAGATCAGAATTCCCCGGCCCCGCAAGCTTTCCCTGCTTCCGGAAACCGTGCCCGTGCCCGCTCGGCAACGGCTTCTTCTCTGTATCCTCTGCTCCTGCGCTACAGCCACCCGATGGAATGGAGGGCTTTCTACAAGGACGGTGACGTCCGGATCAGGAAACCCTCCGGCAAGGAACTTTATTTCCAGCATGTCATCGGGACGTCGAAGGCGAAACGTTCCGGTACGACCAGAAGCACCACGTCTCTTGTCCGCCTGCTCAATGACGACGGAACGGACTGCGTTAGCAAAAGCCCGGGCTTGATCTGCCTGGCCGTGGGCAACGGTTCCGAACTGACCTTTTCCGTAAAAACCGGGCTCTTGGTAAGCATGTGCTCCCGGGCCGGAGTTGTCACGACAATGGAAGAATTCAAAAAACGCCTCAAAATTGAACATTACGGCCCGGATGGAGCCATTACATCCGTCTGGACGGCGCGGGGCGGCCTTGTCACGGTGGAATATCTTACCACCGGTCTTAAAATCAGGAAATATGCCCGTTCCCAGGTGTACGAAGCCCTGGGTAGCTGGCACACGGAAGGTGAACCGTACCGCACATGGGATATCCGTCGCTTCAAAGACGGCGGAGAAACTGTGACGGAAACCCGCTCCCGTTACCGCAACCTGCCTGAACAGATCCGCCAGAAACGCACCGCTGGAGACGACATCGTCATCATCACCGGTGAAGGCAGTGAAAGAATTTATGAATCCACCGTCCGCAGACCTATGGGAGGCAACCTCTGGGAACGGCTCAAAATGGTACGCCGGGCCGGAGATTCGATCCCTGCAACCAGTTCGCGCGAAATCCTGGAATACACGGATGGAGGCTGGAGAACTCTGAGCCGGACGGAAGGATATGGCTCCGAAGGCGCGATTACGACGGAATACGACTACGACAACTACCGCGTTTCACTTGAAACGACCACCGGAGCCGGCACGACCCGTTATGAATACGACTCCGAAGGCCGGGTGAAGAAAACCGTCTCCCCGTGGGGACGCGGCGGACGGCGGGAAGTGATGACTTCGTATAAAACGGGAGGACGTTTCAATGAAACGCGTCCGTCCGTCGTTCAGGAAGACATCGTGGATGCGAAAGGCAACCGCAAAACGCTCAGTAAAAAAGTCTATACCTACGCAGACGGCAATCTCGTTCTGCGTACGACCGTGACGGAAACCGCCCTCGGTGTTTCCGGATCCCGTACCACCGTGGAAGAATTCTACGGACCTGAGGCGGAACCTTCCTTCGCTCGCGGTAGAATGAAGATGAGGCGCGGTCCGGACGGTGTGGAAACCTGGTATACTTACGAAGACATGGGGGAAGAACTCTTGGAAGCGGAACCCGATTCTTCTTCGTCGTCCAGTGACTCGTCCGCGTCAGAAAGCGCTTCGAGCGGCTCATCTTCCGAGTCCTCCGCGTCGGAAAGTTCTGACAGTGAATCATCATCCGAATCGTCCTCGGAATGTGGAGAACCTTCCTTCCAAGCCGTTTTGAAAGCCGCTGCAGTCTCTTGGCCGGTTCCCGTTCGCGGTGTCCGCTGGATCAAAACGACGGAAATGCGCGTCAACGGCGCTCCCGTCTCCGGCAAGAGTACGCGCACCGTGGAATACATCTCGGGCGACGAAACGATCCGTCGCCGGGAAGAATACGCCCACACCGGCCTGGCCTGGTCCCTCGTCTCCCGTGAACGGTACGAATACGATGAAGAAGGCAGGCTCGTCCGGACGGAACGCGCCGATGGCCGTGTCCGGACGGTGGAATCCATGATGTGCAGCGGCCCGCTGAAGGAAATCGACTTCGACGGTATAACCACGCTTTACAGCTACAATTCGGCACGTCAACTTACGGAAATGATTCGTTCCGGCACGGAAACAACCCCGGAAACCGTCGTCAGCTACGTCCGCGATGCCCAGGGGCGTGTCCTTGAGGAATGGCGCAGCGTCGGCGCGATGAATACGGTGCGGTATGCCAAGTACGATACCATGGGCCGCATGATCTGGCAGAAGGATGAACTGGGACGCGTTACCTCCTGGTACTATTCCGGAGACGGATCCACAGTGACGAAAATCCTCCCCTCCGGCGGTATCGTCCGGACGGAAACGAATGAAGACGGCTCCGTATACACCGAAGGCGGCACGGGAAGTACGGTCTTGAAATACGAGTATGAACTGACGGCCGGCGGATTGAGGACGACGAAAATGTCGCAGGATCTTGTCGAGATTCCTTCCTCGTCTCTCCCGGAAGATCCCTGGACCCCCATTTCCCGCGACACGGTCAACGGTTTCGGTGAAATCGTCGTCCAGGAAGTGCCCAATACCCTGGGAGGATGGGTTTCTACGGTTAACAGTTACAATTCCAAGGGATTCCTCGTGTCCTTCCGCACCGCCTCCGAAGCGGAAACCAGGGTGGAATACGATGTCTTCGGAATACAAAATAAACAAATTATTGTTTTAAATGAACAAAATCCGGCCAGTACGGTGTCAAACCGTATTAAGGCTATGTCATGGCGTTATGAAAACCGGAGCGGGAACGTGTACCGCGTCACCGAAGACACCGTCTGGAACGCGGCGGGTGCTCCGTTGACGACGAAGACGGCCTCGCTTGTCTCTTCTCTGGACTCCTTGTCCAGGGATATGGTCGTGACGGATGTGCGTGGCATGGTCTCGCGCCGCTGGACGGTGCTGGGAACGGGCCCGGAACGCTTCGAACGGGCACAGTCGCCTTCTTCCTCCATCATCGCGGAAACGCGCATAGTGGACGGTTTTGTGACGCGCTCAAGGGATGCGGCGGGAATCACCGTTATCCAGACTCGCAGCTACCGCCAGAACGGCATCCAGGTGAAAACCACCGATGGCCGCGGCAACACGACCGTCGAGGATCAGAACGTTCTCGGCTGGACGCTGAAAACGACGGATGCGGCAGGCAACGCCACGGAAATCGTCTACGATCTCGGCGCGGGCAAACCCGCCAGCATCGTCGACGCCGCAGGCAAGACCTCGTTCTTCGAATACGACCAGCGCGGCCGTACCGTTGCGGAATACGGCACAGCCTTCCAGCCCGCTCTCTACGAATACGACGAAATGAACCGCATCGCCGGATTGACGACCTACGGCGCACCCGGAGAAACTATTACCGGCAACCCGAAAAACCTTCCGAATGGCCGCAAAACCCTCTGGGGTTATCACTTCGGTTCCGGTCTTTTGACGGTCAAGTACGACCCCATGTTCAACAAGTCGGAAGTCTACGCCTATGATGCGCTCAATCGGCTGGAAACCAAAAATAGTCACCAAGCGCAAGGAGCGGTCCGGTACGCCTACGCACCTCTGACGGGGGAACTCATGGAAGTAACTTACGAAGACGGGACTCCGGGGATCTCTTTCGAGTACAACCTCCTCGGCCAGCCTGTTTCCGCGACGGATGCTTCCGGGACCCGCACCGTGACTTACAACGCCTACGGGGAACAGGAAACGGAAAGCCTGGAGATAGGAGGATGTCATTACATCCTCAAGGAAACGCGTGACGGACTCGGCCGTTCATCGGGCTACAAGCTCACCCGCGACCCCTCGGCCGGTTTCGACGACGTGGACACCTTGCTTGACGTCTACCGGACCTACCGGG
>NZ_JARWNC010000034.1:0-141247 GCF_029854675.1 Akkermansia sp. N21169
AAGGTCGGTTTCGCCACTCCCATGGGCATGACCGTCCGCTACGATGCTTCCACCAAGTCCGTCCAGGTCAACCAGTCCGCGGGCGGCTCCCTCTTCTTCAAGGGCATTCCGGGGAACGCGACGGCCAACCGCGACGGAATCACGCGCCGGGGCATTGCCCTCGGACAGTTCCTCAAGGCGGACATGACCCCCTGTACGGACAATTCCCCGGCCTTCGTCAAAATCGTCCAGGGAGACGGTTCCTCCCAGACGCTTGACCTGGCCTCCGGGCAGGTCCACTCCATGACCACCAGGACCGGGGCCGTCATTCCGAAAAGCTCGTTTGACTCCCAGGTGGAAGTCACCAGGAACTCCCTGGGCGACATCGAACGCATCGCCAGCTCCAGGGACGGCGTGCTGGAATTTGCACGCACGCCCAACAGGCTGACCATCTCCCAGTTCCCCCCGGCACGGCTCGCCAGGAACGCCCGCGGGGAAACCCTCCCCCAGGGCACTCCCGTCAAGGTCTACACCTATGAATGGAACCCCTCCGTCAGGACGATGAGCATCACCACCCAGGAGGCCGGGCACGAAGCCCTCGTCAAGGAACGCCGCATCGAGGGGAACAAGACCATCATCACCCAAGGCTCGGGGGACGAGCGCATCGTCACCACCTATGAGCGCAACATGCTTTCCGGAGACAAGTGGGAGGAGATCAAGACCGTCCAGGGATTCCGGGAAACGGCCCCCTCCTTCTGCGAGCGCGTCGTGAAGAAGTACACGGACGGCGGATGGCTCGTCCTGAGCCGCACGGAGGGCTACGGCACCGCTCTGGCCCGCACCACGTCCTACACCTATAACAGCCAGTTCCGCGTCTCCGTCAAGGCCCTGCCGGACGGAGGCTACACCCGCTACGAGTACGACTCCCAGGGGCGCGTCACCATGGAAGCCTCCCCCTGGACGGACGGGGACTACGAATACGTCGTGCGCACCACCTACGCCGACCTGCGCTTCAACGACTGCCGCCCGGCCACCAGGCAGGTCTCCCTGGAACACGTTTCCACCGGGGAGGAGACCGTGCTCAAGACGACCACCTTCACCTACGAGGACTCCCCCCTCCTCAACCGCATCACGACCAGCATCCTCGCAGCCGGGGAAACCGTTCCCCTCGTCAAAATCCGGGAACTCTACGGGGAACAGGCCTCCAATGAATACTCCCGGGGGCGCACCCGGATGAAACAGGGATTCAACGGCGTCCAGAAGGTCGCTGTCTATGAAGACACAACCTCGTACGGCGCCCGGTGGAAGGTTACGACGGAAACCCGCGTCAACGGCGCCGTCATGCCGGGCCGCAGCGAACGCACAATCCAGTACATCGCGGAGGATGAAACCCTCCTGCGCAATGAGAAATACGTCCACACCGGCCAGGGATGGAGCCTCGTCTCATCCGCCGGTTACGAGTACGACGGGGAAAAACGCCTGATCAAGACCACCCGCGGCAATGGACGCGTCAGCACGGCGGAATGGGGATGCTGCGGCCCTCTGCGCCGTGTGGACGAGGATGGCGTGATTCTCTCCTACGGCTACAACTCCGCCCGCCAGCTTGTGGAAATCATCCGCTCCGCCACGGCGACGACTCCGGAATCCATCACCACCTACACGCGGGACTCCTTCGGCCGCGCCCTCTCCATCCGGGAAGACATCGGCGCCATGAGCCGCACGACCGCCAGGACCTACGACATTCTCGGACGCCTGACCTCGGAGACGGACGCCCGGGGCCTCACCACCGCGTACAGCTACCAGAACAAGGGCTTGCGCAAAGTCGTCACCCTTCCGGCGGGCGCCCAGGAAACGACCGACTACAACAAGGACTCCTCCCTGCACGCCCTGGCTGCCGCCGGGAAGCGTCCCGTCTCCTACTCCTATGCCGCCGAGGAGGCCTTCTGTACGACCATCCGCAGCTATTCCTCCTCCCAGATTCCCGGCAGCGAGGAGACCGACTGGCTCGGCAGAAAACGCCGTGAATACCTCGCCCCCGTCGATTCCTCCCTCGCTATGCAGCTCGTCGCGGAGAAGAGCTACAACGCGAAAAACCAGCTCGTCTCGGAGAGCAGGCTCGGCGTCCCCTTCCTCTACGAATACGACGCCATGGGCAAACTCTCCCGCAAGCTCATGCCTCTCTCTCCCGAGCCCACCCCGCAGAATTCCCGCATCGTGGAATACGTCCGCACCTATGAAGAGCGTGCCGACGGGGTGTACTCCGTTGTGACCGCCACCTCGTATGACGCCTCCGGCCAGCCCCTCTCCCGGTCGCGGGCGCAACTGGTTTCGGAACTCAGCCCCACGCTGGAAAGCAAGACCGTCTCGACGGATCTGTACGGCAACGTCATCATCGAGTGGACGCAATACGACGGCGACGGAAAGCGCACGTGGCGGCGCACCATCCCCACCTCCTCCGTCACGGCGGAAATCCGCCTGGAGGACGGCTTCGCCACCTACCGCAAGGACCACTCCGGAACCGTGACGACCGCCTCGCGCTCCTTCACCTCTGCCGGTACGACGGTGACGGAGACGGATGGCCGCGGCATTGCCGTCACCGTCAAGCGCGATCCCGCCGGGCGCGTCGTCCTCGTCAGGGACGGCGCCGGGAAGGAAACCGCCACGGCCTATGATCCCGTCACGGGCCTGCCCTCCCTCGTCACCAACGCCCTGGGCTTCACCACCTGCTACAAGTACGACTCCTGCGCCCGCCTCACCGCCGTATACGGCACCGGGGTCCAGCCCGTCTGCTGCGGGTATGACGCCAACGGCAACCTCTCCTCGCTGACGACCTTCCGCGTGCCTTCCGGCTCCATCGTCACGGACCCCACCGGGCGCACCGACGGGGACACGACCACCTGGGTATACGCCTGGCAGGGGGACCTCCCCATCCAAAAAAACTACCCGGACGCCACTTCCGAGCACATGGCCTACGGCGCCATGAACCGTTTGATCTCCACCACCAATGTCCGGGGGGCAACCTCCTCCCGCACCTACAACCCCCTGACTGGGGAACTCCTCTCCATCGTCTCTTCGGATGCCGCCACGCCTTCCGTCACCTACTCGTACAACCACCTCGGCTGGATCACGGGCGTGACGGACGGTTCCGGAACCCGCACCGTGGAGTATAACCACTACGGGGACATCACCGGGGAGACCTTCGCGTCGAATGCTTCTGACTACAGCCTCCTCAACAGCTACGACGCCCACGGGCGGCTGGATGAATACGGCCTCTCGTCGGCCACCTCCAGCCTGTTCTCCACGGCCATCGGCTACGCGGCGGACGGCAGGATCGGCACGGCAGTCCTCACCTCCGGCACCCTGGAGCAGAGCTTCGCCTTCGATTACCTGCCCGGCTCCGAATTCATCCGGAGCATATCGCTCCCCGGAAGCCTCCTGGACGAGCGTTCCTACGAACCGGACCGCGACTTGCTCGCATCCGCCCGGATCAGGCAATCCTCTTCCTCCTCCCCCCTGGCGGAGCGTTCCTACTCCTATGACGATCTCTCCCGCCTCACCGCCCGTTCGCAGAAGCGCGGCTCCGGTGCGGCGGCGTCCCATTCCTTCTCCTACAATGGCCGCGGCGAACTCACCGGGGCCACCCTGGGGACGGACGCCTACCAGTACGCCTACCAGTACGCCTACGACAACATCGGCAACCGGCAGACGGCCACGGAGACGGGAACCTCCACGGCCTACACGGCCAACTCCCTGGACCAGTACACCCTGCTTGAGAAGACGGCGGAAAGCTTCACCCCGGCCTACGATGCGGACGGCAACCAGACGAAAATCCTGACTCCCACCGGTATCTGGAACGTCCTCTACGACGCGTGGAACCGTCCCGTCCGCTTTACGTCGTCGGACGGTGCCACCGTCGTCGAATGCGGCTACGACGCCGAAGGACGCCGCCATTCCAAAAAAGTGACGCTCCAAGGCTCCGTCATCATCCTGCATGAACGCTACCTCTACCGCGGGTACGTGCAGGTGGCCTCCCTGAACCTCCAGAACGGCAGTTCCGTGAACCACGCCCTCCTGTGGGACCCGACCGCCCCCCGGGCGACGCGTCCCCTCGTGCTGGTGAAAAACCACCAGGCCTACCTCTTCGGGCATGACCAGAACAAGAACGTCACGGAAGTGTTCGACATCACCGGGCGGCTCGTCGGCCAGTACGACTACTCCCCCTTCGGGAAAAAGGCCTTCTCCGGCACAGTCGCCAGCCCCGTGCAATGGGGCAGTGAAGTCTGTGACGAAGAGACGGGCCTCGTCTATTACAACTACCGCTACTACAACCCGCAGGACGGCAGGTGGGTGAGCCGCGATCCCCTCGGGGAGGAAGGCGGCCTCAACCTCTACGCCTTCGCCGGGAACCGCATGGTGTCGGACTGGATGGGCCTGGAAGAAGAATCGGGCAGTGGTTCCACCCCCGTTCCCGGAGATCCCGGCACGCCCGCGCCGACAAACGGCCAGACCTGCCCGAATCCTCAACCCGAACCCGAAGAACCAAATGCGGAAAACGATGATGATGATGAAACTGATGATCCGACTACCCCGGAAGACGAGGACGACTCGAAGAAGAAAGAAAAAGGAGACGATGGAGATGGTGGGGACGGTGGGGATGGTGGGGATGGTGGAGAAACCAAAGTTCCCCCCAGCGCAATTAGGGAAAAACCTAAAGGAGATCCACCTATTAAAGTTCAGCTTACTGATGATGGTGTGAGTGTAACAGGAACAGGAAAAACTCCTGGAGGAACAAAAATTCAAGGAACTTCTACTCTAAACACAAATGGGGATGTTGGAGGAAAAGTAACTGTGACAGAGCCTCTAAGAGGAATAGATGTAGGTATAACAGGTTCGGGGTCATCAGCTGGTGGTGGCAGCGGTTCAGCAGGAGTTGATGCGTCAGCTTCTGTAGGTGGTTTCCAAGGACAAGCTGGAGCAGTGTATGATACAAAAATCGGTGCAATGGGCTCAGTGACAATTAGTGGAAATATTACTAAAAATTGGAGTGTAAACGTTGCAGGAGCGACAGATTTTAGAGGTAATCATTCAGCGGGCTTGTTTTTTAAACGCACTTTTTGATTAATTGAACCATGAAAATAAATATATTATGAAAAACATGACATTCAACTTGTCTTTGGCTGCTGCCAAAGACAGAACTCCACAAGACATCCTCTGGCGTTTTCCTGCCCGGCTGTCTCTCTATTTGCTCGTTTCGGGGCTGTTTCTTCAAATGCCTGCTGCATTAGCCCAGCAACAGGAAACACCTGAAAAAACAGTTGTTACGCAGGAATCTCCGTTTGGTACATATGGCAGTTTTGAGAAGCTCTTACAGGCTGCTGAAGAGGGCAATGCGGATGCGCAGACTCAAGTGAGTATCTGCTATGGGAAGGGTAACGGCGTCGCTCAGGATTACGGGAAAGCGTTTACCTGGGCGATGAAATCTGCCGAACAGGGGAATGCCAAGGGAGCATCTATTGTGGCTGGCTGTTACCTGCAAGGGAAAGGAACTAGGAAAGACATGCCCCTGGCGGTAGAATGGCTTCAAAAAGCTGCCAAACAGGGGGATGCTGAAGCGCAATATAATTTGGGATCGATTTATTATTACGGAGTTGAAGGAGTTCCCAAAGACGAGAAAAAAGCTTTCCCCTTGTTTGAAAAATCAGCAAATCAAGACGATCCGGATGCTCAATATAATCTGGGCTTAATGTATTATTTGGGAGCCGAAGGGGTTCCTCAAGACGAGAAGAAAGCTTTTTTCTGGTTTGAAAAATCAGCAAACCAAGGAGACCGAAATGCTCAATATTATATGGGAGCATGTTATTCATTGGGGAAAGGTGTAAAAAAAGACATCTCTCAGTCATTTTATTGGTTGGAAAAATCAGCGGAACAAGGCCATCCGGATGCTCAATATAATTTGGCTTGCTTATACCTCAATGAAAAAGATGTGCAAGAATTTGTTCTTAAAACATTTACGCTAATATTTGAAAAAACAAAAGACCAAGCACAAAAACTTGTCCAAAAAGAATATTCGCAAATAGATCCTGAAGTACAGAGCAAGATTGAAAAAATGGTCTATTGGTTCAACAAAGCCGCGGAACAGGGGGATGCTAATTCCCAGAACAATATGGGAATATTCTATCTGTTGGGATTGGGAGGATTGCGTATGGATATAACTAAAGCACTAGAATGGTGGAAAAAAGCGGCAACACAAGGACACGCGGAAGCGCAATATCATTTGGGAGGCTGTTATTCCGGGGAAATACCATATTTTAAAGATATTCCTCGTGATATCCAGGAATCACAGAAATGGCTTCAAAAAGCGGCGGACCAGGGACATGAAAAAGCTAAGGAAGCATTGGAACGTCTCTTCCACACAAAAGCTTCTTCCTGAGAAACCTATTTCCAATACCCGGTCAGTTCCGGAATGCCGCTGGTTATGTCGCTTCCCTTGTGGTTGGTCCGGACGAGCATCGGCTTGGCGGCCAGGATCAGGTCGCCTCGCCGGACAAGGGGAGTCCAGATGCGGTCGTCCTCGCCTCCCCAGGAGGAGAGGAAATCTTCCATCGCCTCAGCGTACGCCGGGCGCACGGCAAAGGCGGCCATGCTGCGCAAATCTCCCGTGACTTCCTTCCATTCCCCGCAGTCAAGGACGGCGCTTCCCTCGTAATGCAGCATCACGGCTCCAGTGCTGGCTGGCGCCTTGCTGAGGAGATCCCGCAGCTTCACGTCAAACTCCGGCATCACCCGCGCGTCGTCCTGGAGGATGACCACCCATTCCTCCTCGCAGCACGCGGCCCACGCCAGCGCATTCCGCATGGCCCGCTTGCAGCCCACCGCGCGGCGGATGTAGTCCGGGTCCGTCTTCAGTCGCGGAATGCGGTAGGCCTCCAGGTCGCTGTACTCCTCCGGCGCGGCTTCTTCCACGGCTTCCAGGCGCACGCCGTCCACCCACTCCCAGGCCAGCCCCTGTTCCAGGAGCCGGGCGCTTAGGGTCTCCCTCTTCGGGGAGCCGGGCAAACTTACGACGAGTATCTTGTACATGGCATCCGCTCTTTTGCTGTTGTCTCAATCCCCGGCTCTAGGGGGTTCCGGGGCCTTGTCGATCCCGGGAACGAGAACGTCAAATGTCTTTTCGGAATACTGGGCCTGGTACACCTGGATAGGTCCGTCCCCGTCCTTCCGGAAAAGTTCGACAATCTTTTCAACGCTTTCCGCGTCCTTCTGGCATTTGATTCCCAGGATAATCCCCGTCAAATACTTGTGGAAGCAATCTACGAAATAGTCCTCCTCCTTCCTAACATCCTTCTCTGGCAAGGAGACGAGTATCCGCAGTTCTTCCTCATAGTGCCAAGACTTATCTTTTGTTAAGAGACATTTATCTACATCACACATCAGGCGGTCACCCATCATGCTGGTTCCGACCATGCCATACTCAAATTTTTGGCGCTCTTTCTTATATTTCATATTAAACAGCACACAATAATAGAGATGGGTTTTATCCCGCTTTCTCCAGCTAAACGAAATAAGCGAGTCTTCTTTCAGTTCAATATCCAGAATATAATAGGAGTACTCGTCTTCAACGTTTAGCTGGCGCAGGGGGAAGGTAAACTCCAGGCATACCCCCTTGTGCTTGTCGCCGTAGTGCGCCCACATCGCTCCGGAATTGTAAAGGGAGGAAAAGCAGATAAACGCCATCTCATACTCTTTTGACCATTTTTCCCCTTCCGGTCCGGCGGGCATGAACTCATAGGGATCGTTGCACTCGTCGATGGTGCGCACCTTCAGGGCTCCTCCGGCCAGTACCTTGAGCATGTTCTCATACGTCATGTAGATATAGGCCTTGATCTCCTTGGGCTCCGTACCGTCAGAACTCTTTTCCATCCCGCCTTTTTATCTTTTTTTGGAAGTGCTGTCACGCCCGGAATTGCCTTCTCATTCCAGCGCTCCTTCGTCCGGAGGCGGCAGTTCCCAGAGCGAGCGGGAACCATCCAGCCTCGCCAGGGTCACGGAGGGGCCTTGGAAGTTTTCCCCCTTCCATTCCAGTTCCATCGGGTCCCACCGCTTCCAGGCCAATGTCAGCGTGTCCCGGGTCTCCCCGCCGAGTTTCCACCATCCGAAGTCCGGGGAGGACGCCCTCCGGAACACCCCCTCCCGGTAAAAGAGGAAGGAGTCGTCCCAGTGGGGGTGGATGCCCCTGTACACGGCGGCGGGCGTACCGTGACGCAGCACGTCCATGGCGCGCAGCACGGAGGGGATGCACCAGTGCGCCGTTACCGTGTCGTTGTCCGGCAGCGGGTAGCGCACGTTGGAGAGGAAGAGCCTCGGCGTCACCAGGTACTCCGCCCCGGTTTCAAGGGCCAGCTTCCCGAAGATGAGGTCTTCCGCCCCCGTGAGCGGCACGTCCGGCCTGGCGGCAATTTCCTCCACCACCGCGCGGGAGAGGAAGTAGCCCGCCCCGCCGCTGGGGGCTTTCCGCTCGCCCAGCAGGGCATCCCCGATCAGGCCGTACCGGGAGTCCGCCAGTTCAGGCAGCCGGGAAAGGTCCAGGTACGTGTCGTCGTCGCACTTGAAAATCCAGTCGAAGTCGTAGTGCTCAAGTCCGTAGCGGAAGAAGGCCAGCACCTTGGCCGGAAGCCCGTTGTACGTGTCCGGGGCGCCCAGCCCTACGGTATCGCCCCGTTCCTCTTCCGCCGCTTCGCCGCCGATAAAGAACAGGCACTCCACGCCCTTCTGCGGGTGCCGGAGCCAGGAGTCCCGCACGGCGTTGCGCCGTTCCTCCAGCCCCTGGCCGGAACAGATGCCCACCAGGATGGAAACTCTCTTCTTCTCGTTCATAAGCTCGTTTCGTGTCATTGAGGGGGAACCCAAGGTTTCGGATGTAGGGACTCGCTGCCCTCCTGTCCCTATTCGGGCAGCTTCGCCATCGCGTCGAACACTTCCTCCCAACTGGCGGACGACGCTTCCAGCCCGCCGAGTTCCAGGCCGCGCTCCCGCGCCGCCTCCGCCATGTCGTCGCGCCAGTGCGGCTCGTATGCCATCCGGGAGGCGTAGTAGATAAAGTCCCTCTCATGGTCGCAGAGCCAGCCGGTCCTGCCGTGTTCCACCATCTGCCGCCACCCGCCCCGGTTATCGACAATCAGCACGCTGCCGGAGGCCATCGCCTCGAAGCCCACGCGCGGCCAGTTCTCCGTCGTGTCCGTGGGTTGCAGCACGATCTTGCAGTGCTTGTAAAACTCCTGCTGGGAGACTTCCGTCTGGTCCCGCGCCGTCCTGATCCAGTCGTAGGGCTTGCCGATCTTCTCCTCGCTCCGGTGGTCGAACCCCAGGAAGAGGCCGCGCTTGGGCACCGGGGAGACGAAGTATTCATAGATTTGCAGCGTGTTCCGGGCGAACTTGTCCGCGTCCTGGCGGGAAATCCTCCCGCACCCGAAATACTCGTCCGTCCTCTCCGTAATAAAGGGGAAGGCGTCGCTGTGGAAGTACGGCTTAAACGTCATGAACCGGACGGACGGGTCCGCGTTCAGCCCTTGCAGGAGGGGCATGTTCTTCTGCCTCACCTCCTCGTTCTGGTAGAGGAACATGGCAATCAGCCCTTCCTTCATCAATTCCTTCTCCTTGTCGAAGAGCCATGTCATGCAGTTCACAAAGACGGTGCGCTTCGTATGTTTCCGGATCTCCGGGATGGCGTCCAGAAACTCGCTGTTGCAGAACCCCATCACCGGGTCGCCCGGCTCCAGGGCCGTCCAGTCGTCCGCCGCGTGGATGACCACCCCCAGCCGCAGCAGTTCCACATAAAGGCCTTCCGGGTAGAAACCGTCCCCGGTCGGGATGAGGTGGACATCCATTCCCATCTTCCGCCACACGATCATCTGGTGGTGCAGCTCCGTCCCCGCCCCGCCGTAAAGCGACGGGAACCCATGCACGAAAATCCTTTTTAACGCCCTGCTCATGGTTGATTAGACTCTCACCTTACCACATCCTCCACGCGCCGCCAAGAATCCTCTACATTTTTTCCCTTCCAGGCGCAAAAAAAACCAGCCGGCCCCGTTGCCCGAGATGGCATTGTTCGCTCTACCACAGGATGTCCGTGCCCTTGGCAAGGCCCTTGTAAGGAGAGGGACGTTCCTCCACTTCATCCTGCCACCAGCCGAGTTGTTTTGAGATATAACCGGCTTCGTGCGCTTCGCTGAAAGTGCGCAGGGCGTCGGCAGCGTGGGAGCAGACATCATGGAGGGGTTCCGTTTTCCGGGTGCCGTTGGCTCCGGGATGGACGGGCATGTTGGAATGTGTTATCAGTATAAGAACAACTATTTTTTGTGATGAGCTATATACCGTGTCAGCCAAGCCCCCTTATGGAGAATGCCAAGGGAAGTATTCGAATAGGAATAGAAGATTATTTTCTGGCGAAAGACAAGCATGACCGGGATAAGAAATTCCGCATGATTTCCGCGCTCAGAAATATCTATGCCGGGATTCTAATCATGTTCAAGGAACGGCTTTTGAGACTGTCTACAGACAGGTGTCTCATCTTTCTGGAATCGGACAAGGAATCAAACAAGGCATGGCTGAATGAGAAAATGCTGAATAGAAAGGCAAAAACCGTCAATGTCCATGATATCAAAAAATTATTCAAGAAATTTCATGTAGATTATCAGGAAAAGTATTTGGAACAACTCAATCAGGCACGGAATGAATTGGAACATTTCAGCGCGGATGTTTCCGATGATTATCTGGAAGAGCTTTTGGTGAAAGCTCATCATATTATTTTAGATTTCATCAACGGATTTGAAGATGAAACCATTGAAAACTGGATAGACAGAGATCAGTGGAAAAAGATTGAGCAATCCTATCAACTTGTTCAGGAAGAAAAAAAGAGGATAGAAGAGGAGTATGTGAATTTTTGTTTTTTCTCAGAACAGTTAGAAGCGAGAATGAAACATTCGTTATGTCCTAATTGTTTTTCTTCCTTATTGAGTCCGACTGGAAAGAAGGATGATCCGGTTATGGAATGCCGTTATTGCAAAGAGAAATATTCTCCGATAGAAATAATCCAGAGTGAGCATGATGAGCACTACAATATCAAGAACGGCGGTGATCCTACTTTAGGGATATGCCCTCAATGCGGTGAAAAAACGCTGGAAGAAGACGGCGATGAAATGATTTTCAAATGCGACAACTGTGGATATGAACAATCTAATTGTTGCGAGCGTTGTGGTTCTTCAATTCCCATTGAAGAAGTTAGCGAAGATGATAATTATTGTGGTTGGTGTAGTAATATGTTGAGTAAAGATGATTGATTATAATCTTTATTGCTTCTTTAAACATTACCAGAGTATGTCCGTGCCCTTGGCAAGGCCCTTGTAAGGAGAGGGATGTTCCTCCACTTCATCCTGCCGCCAGCCGAGTTGTTTTGAGATATAACCGGCTTCGTGCGCTTCGCTGAAGGTGCGCAAAGCATCGGCGGCGTGGGAGCAGACATCATGGAGGGGTTCCGTTTTCCGGGTACCGTTGGCTCCGGGAGGGGCGGTTTTGTAATTGGAGAGGGCGCTGACGCCGGAGAGGTAGCCTTCCTTGACGCCCTCGACATTCGTTTTCTCGGAGCATCTGGCGTGGATGACGGCGTGGCGCAGGAGGCGGCGGGCGGCGTCAATGGAGGCCCAGCGGTCCCGGGTACAAGGGATGCGGAAGCAGGAAAACCCGGCGCGCTCCAGGGAGGCTAGGAAGGAGGTGCCGCCAGGAACGCGGTTTTCACAGTCGTGGGGAAGGAGGCAGTCACGGATGTGGTAGCCGTCCCGGGCTTCACGTTTGTGGATTTCAGCGATGTACCAGTCCAGTGTCAGGCCGTTGGCGGTGATGTTGTCCAGGAAGTAGAATTTGCCGTCCGATCCGGGCTGGATGATCCAGATGGACATGAAATCCGCCACTCCGATGTCCCACGCGGCATAGACGGGCAAGAAGGCGTCCACCTCAAACTCCGCCGTGAGGCGACCCAGTTCCCGGAGGCGGTTGATTTGACTCCCGAAAATGGTGCCTGCCGCGATGGGATTGAGCGCTTCATCCGGAACCGTGGGGTATTCCTGGCGCATGAGCCAGCCCTGGGTGCGGGCCATGGATTCATACCAGGCTTTCTGCTCATCATCGAGAATGATGTTATAGTCCTTTTCCAGGGACTTGAAGTATTTCTGCATTTCCCGGTCGCCGGAGGGCTTGCAGCCTTCCAGCCGGTATTCATGCTGACGAATCCAGGAGAAGAAGAAGAAACGGAAGTCCAGAGGGGAGAGGGGCTTGCCCACCATGTCCATGGCGGCCACCGTGAGAGAGTAGTTGAGGCCGTATTGGCCTCCTTCGTGGGTGGATTCCTTGATGATGATGCCGGTTTTGGAGATGGTGTTGAAGCCGCCGGTCATGATTTCCGAGGCCTTTTTGGGATCGTGGGCGGCAATGGCTCCCAGTTCCGAGATATGGAGAATCTGAAGGGTTCCGCCGCGCAGGGAGGTGGCGGCATAGACAGTGGAGCCGTTCGGGAATTTGACATCGGACTGGGTGAAGGCCGCCCCTTTCATCTCGTCCTTGATCAGGGAGCCGATGAAGGCGATGAGGCGGTCCCGTTCCGTGGGATTTTCGGGAAGGTAGTCCAGGTGGTCGAAGGCGAAGTGCATCTTATCCATCTTCTTTTCCGCCTCCGGGCGGGTGCGGTCGATGACGCCGCAGGTGATGTTGGGGGTGAAGAGGGCGGCGTCCAGCTCCAGGATGGCGGCAAAGGTGGAGATGCCGAGCTGGCGCACTTTCAGGATGTCGTTGCGGTAGTGGAGCTTGTCGTAGAGTTCTTCCTGCGCCCAGTTCATGCAGAAACGCTGGAGCAGCCCCTCCTTGTCAATGATCCAGTAGAGGTTGTTGAGACGCCACTTGCGGTCATCGAGCAGCGTCTTGATTTCCTGGTACTGTTCCGGAGTCAGTTCCATGAGCGAGGAGAGGAAGGATACGGGAGGCGGACAGGCGGTTATCAGCCCTGGAGGGCGAGAAGGCGCAGGGGGCGGTCCCCACGGACGCGGAGGCCGACGACGGTTTCGTAATCCCAGTGGCCGGAGGTGATGAGGTTGTTCCAGCCGGTAGGGAGTGTCCTGTCGTTGCGGTCCAGCTTATCCCAGCGCACGCCGTCGCAGGAGACTTCCACGCCGTCCACCAGCGTTTCCCCGGCCAGGCAGACCTGGACGGTGGCGACGGGGGCTTTCTGCACTTTGGCCTCTACGGAGGTAAGGGCGTTGGTGATGAGGGTGGAGGTGTAGTCCAGCCGGTCATGGTCCACATATACGTCATCGTCCCGGATGACTTCGAGATACCGCCCCTCTTCCCGGTCTACGGCCAGGAAGAGGGAGTCGCTGTCCGTACCGTTGGGGAGAGAGGCGACGGAGGTGATTTTCCCCGCAGTCTCATACCTGTGCCAGCAGTGGACTTCGTGCATGGAGTTGTAGGTCATCAGGGCCAGCGTCCCGTCTTTCAGGGTGAAGACGGCGCGGGCTTCCGGCTTGCGCAGGATGGTTCCCCCGGTGACGCCGCCGCCTTGCGCGAGGATGTGATCGGCAAAGACGGTGAGATCCCGCGAGACGTAGGAGTCTGACTGGAAATCATAGCCGTATTGATAAAGGCGGCCTCCTCCGCGTTCGCAGTAGAGGACTTTGTCCACGGCCATGATGGCCGGAACAGGGGCGCTGCCGACGTAACCGTGGTTTTCCACCCGGACGGTGGCGTGCGTCAGGGAGGCGGCGTTGCCCGAAGAGATGATGTATTCCGCGTCCGCCGTGCCCAGCAGCAGGCGGAAGGAGTGGGCCATGAGCCAGCAGATGCCGTTTTGGGAGGTGGTGGAGAGGGTAAGGGCCAGGGCGCTGTCATCCTGCGTGCCGGTGTCAAAGTTGTTGAGGTCGTCCGTTTTTGACATCCAGAGGGATTGCGGCTGGGCGGCGGTGGAAGCGAAGACGAGCCGCTGGGCGAAGATTTCCGCGAGGATGGGGTAGCCGTAGGCGGGGCGGAAAGCGCACCAGCTCCAGTCGATCACCTCCCTCCGCCCGGTGAAGCCGTGCTTGATGGGGCTGACGTACTGCCAGCCGGAGGCGACGGGAACGTCCGCGTCTTCGTCCATGGTTTCCGTGTATTTCAGGAGCATGTCGTGCTTGTAGGAGGAGACGACGAGCTTGTTGGAGCAGGTGTCGTCCGGGAACCCGTTTTCCAGGGAGTCATCCACGTATTTGCTGCGGGTGAGAAAGAGGCGCACATGGCATTCCTCCCCGGATTCCGTGCCGGTGATGAGCGTATTGCTGGAAGCGCCCAGGCGGGAGAAGGAGGAGCCGCGCGTTTCCCATTCCCGGTCCAGGCCGGGGCCGTCATAGGAACGGCGGACCTCGTAGGAGCCGTACCAGCCGCCGGAACAGTAGAATTCCCAGTTGCCCTTGCACGGCAGGGCATCCCCGATGGGTAGGCCCCTGACGAAGTGGCCGGGGTAGTCGGCAGGTGAAACGGCCCCTTCCACGTAGTCGTCCGCACCGGAGAAGGCGCGGATGCAGGTGAAGTATTCCCAGTAGCCGGACTTGAGGACGAGTTTTTCGTTCTTGGTGTAGTTGCGTTCCGAGAGGCCGGAAATGGGGGTAAGGGCATCGAATCCGTCCGTGCTTTCCGCTTTCAAAAAGTTGTCCGGGTAGTTTTCTGGAGCGTTGAGTCCGTTAATGAAGCTGCCCGCTTCCAGATCCTTGATGCAGACGTAGTAGGCTAAACTGGAGTCTCCGCGCAGGGCGAGCCTGGCGCCGGAGGCGAAGGAGGAGGTAGGGGAGAGGAGTTCCGTTTTGCGGACTCCGGTCAGCAGGGAGGAACGGTAGGAGAAGGCTTCCTGTTGTTCCGTGTAGAAGGAGGCGCGCAGGATGTCTCCGCTTTCCATGGAGCGTTCCGCGTCCGGGAGGGAGTCCGGCAGGACGACGGAATAGGAGCCGTCCGCCTGGGTGAGGATGAGAACGGGATCGTCCCGGTAGCCGGTGTGCCGCCAGGGGTGGGCCTTGAAGGAGAAGGGCTCAAACTTCCATTGGCTGTTTTCCCGTTTCAGGACATGAGGAGGGCATGCCGGATGGGTGAAGAGGAGGAGGTTGTTGACCTGCTTCCAGCGCAGGGATTCCACCTCTCCGAATTCAGCGTCAAACCGGGCCAGTTCCTCGCCGGAGTCCGGAGAGAGGACGCGCAGGGCATCCCCTGAGACTTCAATGAGGAAGCGTTCATTGTCGGAGTTGGAGTAGATGTAGGGGGCGAGGCGGGAACGTTCCCAGGCCTCCGCGAAGGGAAGCATGCCCCTGCGGCGTCGGATGCCTCCCATCTGGGAAACGTCCCAGTTGATTAGGGTGGAGGCGCCCCGGTGGAAGGCGTCCAGGTCGGAGCGCTGGAGGAGTTCCGGGGAGAGTTCTCCGGCGTTAAAGGAGATGCGTTTCATCCCCCCAGCATGGGGGGCTGCCTGGTTCCGGGGGGAGGGGTCATGTCATGCAGGGGTGGTGTGCGTGATGTGAAGGGGGGGAAGAGAAGAGTTAACGGAATTAGAATTTTTGGATTTGATTCCGGTAGTTTTTACTTGATGAATACTGAGACTGTTATACGCTCAAGGATATGAGCGTAAGTCGCGTTGAGAATAAAGGTTGGATTCTCGGCTGTCGCTCAATAAACGATAACTAACTATTATGGAGGATATGACTATCGAAGAGCTAAGTTCCATATTCTTAGAAAAATTTAAAAATCCATTAGAAAGTCCTAAAATAGCCCTTTTTTTAGGAGCCGGAGCAGACATAAGTTCTGGCGGTATCTCTTTTTCAACTTTTAAAAGAAAATTTTGCCAACAATACGCCAAGAATCATCCCATTTTTGTTCATACATCGGAACACACTATTGATGAAATATTTGACAGTTATTTTGAAAATATAATTCAACCTGAAAACAGAGCTCATATTATTGATCAGCTCTTTCAAGGATTGAAACAACTAGAACCGTCCGACGCTTATAAAATTTTAGTTTTGATGGCTCAAAAAAGGATAATCAATGCCATCATTACTACAAATTTTGACAACATGCTCGAACGTGCAGCGGAATCTCTAGGACTACCAATATTTCAAATATTTAGTCCTGGAATATCCAAGCCATATAATTTTCATCATTCCAATTCTTTTCTCATTCCCTACATAAAACTGCATGGGGATCTTTCAGCGCGAAGCCATATCGTGCTTACAAGAGAAGAAATAAAGAAGGGCAATTATGACCGCGACATCTTGATCTTGTTTAAAGAAATACTGAAATCCCATACATTAATCATGGCGGGATATAGCGGATTTGATGACAAAGTAGTTGAAATCATTGAAAAAAATGCCAAAAAAGGTTATATATATGATTGCAATGTTAGATTGAATAAAAAATCTCCTTTGTTTTTGAAGCTTAGTCATAAAATTAGATTTATTCAGTCAACTTTCGATTCATTTATTGAAAACGTCTCAAAGTCCATACTAATAAACCATCATTTTTGAGATTTTCTCCAACAATTATTGAGAAACTTTTTAAATGGAGATTAGAATATTTTAAAGAACAATTCTGTAACGACCATCTCTCGTTGACATTTTTTAAGAAACCTATAGCTAGAAAAAAAGCGGAAACTCAGATAAAAGATTTTTTAATATCGAAATGCCCGTTATTGATTATAACAGGTAAGAGCGGCGTTGGAAAATCAATTATTGGAATTAATACTTACAATTGGCAAAAAACTTCCGATCGCAATCTTTTCTTTTTTATAAAAGCTAAAAGTCTGGATAAGCCAGAACTTGATGTTTATATAGCAGAAAGTCTGGGAGGAATAGGTAGTGAAGCGGCTTCTGTCATTTTTTCCATTGAAAATTGGCTAGTAGAAACAAACCATAATCTGATCATTTTTCTCGACGGATTGAATGAATACTGTTCTTCCACAAAAGGATGTGTAGATCTTTTCAGAAATACATTAAGACTAATATTGCAACTTAAACCTAACAGTCCTATAAGGCTTATTATTACTATACGAGAGGAAGTCTGGCATAAAGTTTATCAAGATGTAGATCATTTTTTTCTCAATACGATTCTAAGAAGAGAAGGAGAAGATAAAGCTTATTCTATAATAAACATTACTTCGTATTCTCATGAAGAATTCAATGAAGCGCTTTCTAGGTTGTCCGATTCGAATTTGAACGTTTTGGACAAGACAGCCATATTAATGGGATATGAGCAGTTGCGAGACCCTTTCTTTTTTAATGCTATTTGTAATAAAATTGATACGATGGACATGCGTCAGTCTCTTTCGCATATCTTTGAATATAGCATTGAAGACAAGCTAGCTACATGTGGTAACATTGTTCATATAAATCTAATAGAAAGCAGTTTATCGAACATAGCACTCAAGTGTTTTAGTGGAAATAAAACTTTTACATTGACAAATTTTTGCAGGGTTTCTAATTCTGATGATTTAGAACAAAAATTGATAGATCTGGGATTTATCACAAGAACGGATGAGGGAAAACTGCGGTTCTCGCACGATAGATATCATGAATATTTCTTAGCTAAATCCTTTGGGTTTGGCGATGCTCCCAATATTTCTACAGTTCAAGGGTTGCAGAATTTTATCGTCGATCACAAGGATGAACCCTTGATGATTTCAGCTGCTAAAATGTATTTTCTACTAAATCCAGATGAGATGAATACTCTGGAAGGTGCTCTTTATACTTGTTTTGAAAATGACAAATATGATTCTTTAGTAAGTAAGGATGCTCTTTTTTTATTCATTAAAGAGGTTTTAATAGAACTATCTATTGATAATCCTTCATTATTAAATTCTTTATTAGAAGATGTATTGCAAAAGGAAAGAATCAAAGAATTAAAGACAGAGCTAATTCGTAGTATTAATTTGATCATCGTCCATTTACCCCGTGAAAATGGAATGCACTTATTTCAAAAAATTATCCATAACCGAGAGGATCTTTCTTCTCTAGAAGCGGAAATATTTTTAACAGATTACATTTTGGATTATTATTGCTCATTAGAAAAAGAAGTTAATCTACTGTCGGATAAACCCTTTGCCGAATATTTTAACGATCCATGTCTTCCTGTTTGGAAAAAAATGGTACGCTGTTTTAGCTTTGTTGAAAAACTGGGACCGTTTAATCAGAATAAATTAGAACATGAAAAATTGATTAAAGAAATTTCTCCTATTATATTTCTTTATGCAAACTCATGTTCGGAAAATGATTATAAATCGCTTGCGGATTATATCTTGAAATTTTGCAATCGTTTATTTTTTAATGCATCATCAATAGAAATTCAAGAATTTTTTAATGATAATATACGAACTAAAGAATTTTTTATTTCATTATTTGAACATTTAAAGAGCGGTAATATTTTAGAAAAAAATCATTATGAAGGGTTTAAGAATTATATAACAAAAATAGGTAATAACTGTGAATTTCATCTTTGCAAACTAGCCTTTATTTTATCTTCAAAGAATGATTTAGAAAAAACAATAGAATTCTGGAAAAATATATTCGAATCGTTCAACGAATATACCCCTCCAGAAGAAGTGGATTTCATGCTAGCTACTCTTCTTTATTTACTTGTAGTCAATGAGGTTTTATACACACATGATTTTGATACATATTTCAAAAGGGTACTTGAAGACTGGCCCCAAATTTTGGAATATGCACCTGGACTTATCAGGAGTCGATGGAGGAATATGAGTGACGATTTTGATAAAATCTTTGAGGATGGATTTAATCCGATAGCATCCTATATGTATCTTCAGCCTGTAGCAAGAAGGCAATTATTAAGTTATTGCCAGTACCAGAAAAGTTGTCATTTCATAGAAAACTCATTATATTATTCGTATTTGAATAATTTCTTGGAGAATGGAGAAATAAGCAAAGCACTACGTATTATTCATGCATTGTCCTCTCATATCATGTTGTGGCCTGAAGAAGGCTTTTCCTATTTGCCCCTTATTGCAAAATCCAATAACCCTCTCATACGAAGAGCATATATCAGAATGCTCTCCGAGTGTTATCACAGATACCCTCTTCAAACATTGCAATATTTAAGAACATATGGTTGTGAACTCAGCGATGATGAAATCGGAAAATTGAAAATTCGTATTGACCCACAAATTGGATATAGGCAAATAGAAGATTTAGAGTGGGCTAATATAGCTCACTTCTTTCTTACCGTGTTATTTAATCATAGAAATCAATTCTACAATGCATTGAAGAAGATCATTGAGAGCCAAAGCCTCTATGAAGCTATTAAGTGGGTGTTTTCACCTAGATCGTTTCATTAAATCGGAATAGACATGTTCGAAAATGCTGAAAATAAGTTGACTGAATAAACTAATTTCTTCGTCCTTGATAAAGATAGGAGGAGACATCATGATCATATTATCATATAGGCCTCCTTGTGTGATAATAAGACCATAAGAAAGTTTTTTAGGAAACAATGCAGTTTCTACTATTGAGTTGGCCAGAGAAGGTGCTGGTTTGCCTTCGTATTCAATATCTAGAGAGAATGCCAAACCTAGATTGTTGATTTTGCCTATGATGTCATATTTTTCTTTTAACTTTCGAAGAATTTTGTAAATTTTGCAGCTTTTCTCTTCAATAATATATCTCATTGGATGATTTTCCAACAAATCGAAAGTTGCATTGCCTAAGGCACAACCTAATGGAGATCCTCCATAAGTTGCCTGTGCAGAACTTGAAGGCCAATTTTCTTGGTCCAATATTGGAGTTTTGGCCCATACTCCTGATAGAGGATAACAACCATTTGTGAGTGCCTTGCCAAAAACAATGAGATCTGGAGCAATGTTGTAATTTTCGAAAGACCACATAGTTCCTGTCCTATAGAATCCCATTTGAATTTCATCGGCAACAAATAAAATATGATATTCCTCTAGAATTTTTTTTAACTTTTTGAAATATAGTGGGGGTGCTGGGATATAGCCGCCTCTACCCAACACAGGTTCCGCAATAAACGCTGCCATATCCGTTCTCCCTTGAGAATCTGTTAAACCAAAAGATGTCGATGAAAACATACGCCGAACTTGTTCAACACAAAAATAATTACAATCATTATATTTTTTATTATATGGGCATCTGTAACAATATGGGAATGGTATGAAGATGCTGTTTGTAGTTCCTTTGAAATTGCTACGGTATCTATAACTCGCACTTATTTGAGTAGCTGCAATAGTACGTCCATGATAACTTCCTTCAAAAGCGAACACTCTTGTTTTCCCTGTATACGCACCTAAAACCATAAGAGAGGTGTCAATTGCTTGGGCACCTCCTACACTGAAATGGACTCTTCCGGGTAAATTGAAACTCTTCTCAATTGAACGACAGATTTTTTCAGATAGCAATACTCTTTCTTCACTCAAAAATTCAGAACTGAGACAGGGTAATTTTTTTATTTGATCATGAATAGTTTTTATATGAATAGGACTTCTATATCCAAAATTTGCAGCACTATTGAACATTTGGAAGTCTAAATATTGTATTCCCTTTTCATCAATTAAGAAATGGTCTGTAGATCCATAGAAAAATTTTTTAGGATTTCTTTTGGAAGAAGTGTCTCCCTGTGAACCATAAATATTATCAATTAAATTTAAATCATTTTCCTCCATAATAGTTAGTTATCTTCTCTTCAAAAGGAGATATCTAAATTTCGCCTGGGATGGTAATCCCTCAAAATTTCTTTTTGTCGAGTGGAACTGACATGCGTATAAATCTGGGTTGTAGACAGAGAACTATGCCCCAGAATCGTTTGAATATATTTAATATCTACCCCTTCTTCCAGTAAAAGTGTGGCAAATGTATGTCGAAATGTATGTGGAGTTATATGTTTATTGATACCTGCTTTATCTGCAAGTTTCTTTACCAGCACTCTGACCGATTGAGGAGAAATTCCGCCATTTAATCTGTTTACAAAGAAATTTATATTTTTGGAATACTTTTCAGGCAGTTTTTGAAACTGTTCTCTATATTCACTGAGAGCCTCCAGAATAGCAGGTTGGCAGATCTGAACGATGCGTTCCTTGCTGCCTTTTCCGTACACTTTGACAAAACAACTTTTTAAATCGACATCCGTTACAGATAAAGAACACAATTCTGAAACACGCAGGCCTGTTCCGAATAGTAATTCCACGATAGCAATATGCCTCAATATCTCGAAATATTTGTAGTCTTCCTTCCTTCTACATAATTTTTTTTCCTGATACAGCTCCCTTAACAGAGAAGCAACTTCGTCTGCATTCATGACATCAGGTAGCAGGAATGGAACTTTAATCTGAATTCGAAGCCTTCTCATCGGATTATAGAAACTCTCATCTTCCATTTCGACAAAGTTGAGCATTGCCTTAACGGATGCCATTTTTCTTTTGATAGTTTTGGGCTGGAACTCCGATAGTGATTTTAAATAGTGCTTCATGGAATCAGGTCTGATTTTGCGTAAATCTTTTATGTTTAATGATTCGGCCATATAATTTTTAAATTGCTCCAAATCAGTGGAATAGGCTTTAATTGTTTTCTCATTGAGATTTTTTTCATAGCGGCAGTGGAACAGAAACCGTTCCGTGGTTGTTGCTAAATGCAGGATTGGTGAAGGATGTTTCATCATCATGATTGGGGTTGGTTGAACGAGGGAATAATAGAGGAACACACTTTTCCTCTTTTCATTTCTCTTGCCTCCATATGACAAATAACAGTGGTATTCCGCAAGCACCTACCCCTCATTCCGCGAGCAGTTCCCGTTTTTCAGAAACCATGGAATATCAAAAACCATGGAACTCACACCTGACATCACCAAGATGTTCCGCACCAAGCAGGAAACTCTGTGGAATACAGTCATCCAGCAGGATATGGAACTCATCAAGCCCTTCGTCACCCTCCACCCCAACTGCCGGGGCAAGAGCGTGGAACTGCCCTTTCACGGCAAGACGAAGATGAAGGAATATACGGGGCGCCTCTTAAAGATCGAATGGAGCGAAATGGATTTTGGCAAGCGGCACATCAAGCCGCGCAAGTTTTACGATTCCATTCCTCTCTCCGAGGACGACAAGCTGGAAATGGACACGCTGGACCTGCGGGCCGCGGAAGTGATGGGTGAGCAGCGCAACGCCCTCTCCCGGATGCACGACGAGGTGATTTTGGGCGTGACGGAGGACACGGACAACACCTATCGCATCCGCACCCAGGAGGACGGCATTTGCGGCGGAATTTTTGGAATCAATTACACGGGAGACGACGGTTCCACGGTGGAGGCCATCGACACGTCAGAAAATTCTTTCCAGGTGATCCCGGTGGATTTTGTCGCCAAAGGCACCAAGACAGTTGCGGGCATGATCATCGACAAGATTGCCGAACTGAAGTGCCGCTACCAGATCATCAACGCCTGGCGCGCCGGAAAGGGGGACGACATTGTGGTGGCTATTTCCCCCAAGCAGCACATGGATATGTTGCTCATGGAACAAACGCAAAACAGGAACTACGGCTTTTCCTCCCTGACTAATGGGGAAGTCAACGAGTTTTTGAAGGTGAAATTTTTGGTGACCAACATGCTGCCCATTGATGAGCAGGGCAACCGGCTCTGTTGCGCGTGGCTGCGCTCGCGCGTCAAGTTCGGGGTGTGGCGGGACGCGCAGTTCCGCGTGGAGGCCCGTTCCGAATACGTGGACGTGCGCGAACAGATCACCGTGAAAGCCGCCTTGGGCGCCACGCGCCTGGACAACAAGACCGTCTTCCTGATGCCCTGCAAAGAGGCATAGGTACAAATGTGCGATAGCATAACGTGTCCGGATGTTTGCCTGTAAAGTAAAGATCATCAATTATTCAGACAATACAAAAAATCCATTATTTTACAAAATATCCAACGTTATGCTATCACACCCCATGAATTGCTGAGGGAGATAATCCACTGCACTTTTTTTTCTGTTTATTTCTCCCGGAAAGGTCCCTGGCAGCCGCCAGCCTTCCGGGCATTTTCCAGGGCGGCTGCACCATCATATCAACATCAACAAATTAAATTAAAATCATGAAGACCCCTATTACTTTACTTGAAGCGGAATATCCCTTGGACAAATGGGAAGGTCAACTGAAAGGCGACCAGCCCCATTTGAATGTGGAAGCTCCCGCTCCCGAAAAGACGACCCTTTGGGACGGCTACATCAAAATTGAAACCGCAGGTTCTTATGAGATCAAAATAGGAGCGGATGATTACGGCTATTTCACGCTGGGAGGCCAGACAGCCAGCATTGCCGATCCGGGACAATACCGGGAATCCGATCCTGTCACCGTGGAACTGGAAGCGGGATGGCACCAGGCCTTCCTTTCCCACACCAACATCGACTACAAGCCGGAATCCGGCAACGTCTCGCGTTTCGACTCCTACCTCAACGGAGTCCAGGTGGAGCTCTACGACATCGTGCCCGCAGAAAACAAGCCGGTGGTGTGCAAGAAGGGATGTGACGGCAAGGAAGTTTGTGAGGACCCGGACGCCCCCAGCGGGGGAACCAGCCCCAGTTCCTCCCCATCCTCCGCCCGCATGTCCTCCCGGCTGGCTCGTTCTACGGTGTCCGGTTCCTCCGCGGGAACGAACGTGGCGGCGGATGCCTCCCAGGAAAGCATGTACTGGCAGTGCAACTTCGGCCTGTTCCGGGGATTGCCCGGCGTACCCGGAGGCCAGATTGAAATCGTGGAGGAGGAATTTACAGAACGCCTCTGGTCCCCCTCCGCCCTGTTGTTCCGCCATGTGCTGCACAGCAAATTGCTCAAACCCACGGAAGGCTTGAGCAACAACTGCATGGTAGCTGTTCAGAAAGGTTCCCTGCTGGCCTATTACTTCATCACCCAGGGGGAAGAAGACAACGGCAGTGTAGGCAACATCGGCTACAACACGCGCCTGACCAACCGCGCCCGGATGCTGGGAGAAGATTTTACACCGGTCGTTTCCAATCCGGTTTACATTGAAGTGGCGGAAGCCAATGGAAGCAAGGTGGTCTATTCCGTGGAAACGGGAGATCCCGTGCGTTTTACGGCATCCAGCGGCCAGCAGCTCACGAAAGAGGATTTTCATTCTTTCATGGATGTGGTGTATGCGGAAGATGGTTCCCTGCGGCAGGTGAGCAATATTTCAGACGGCCTTGCCAGCGTGCAGGACGTGACGGAAGCGGGCTATACGCTGGCCCTGTACCTTCCCTCCCAGGTGGGAGCCAAGGATGAGACGACGGGGCTTTATGCCGTGACGGGAGAGCCGTTCAAGCGCTTTGTTTTTGCCCGAAATGAAGAAGGGGACAAGGCGAGCTTGACGGAAAGAACGCCCGGAAGGAATGATTTTGTCACAACCTGGTGGAAGAATGGAGAGGTATGGTGCCTGGGCAAGGGCACGGGAGACTCCGCCATTCATACGGTCAGAACACGCACAGAGGTCTCCGAAAAGGAATGGAACCTGCTGACGGAAGTGCGGATGGGGGAAGAAGGAATGGCGGTTTCCAGCCTGATGGAGAGCTACAAATCCACCCCGCAAGGCAATCTGCTGATGAGCAGAACGGAAGGCTACGGTTCCGGCATGGCCCGCACGACTTCTTATGAATATTCCGCCAACGGGGTTCTGACGAAAGAAACGCGTCCGGACGGTTCCGAAGTCAAGTATGAACAGGATCGTCTGGGCCGCCAGACTCTCGTTTCCACACCGTATAAAGGCTTTGCGGAAAAGAGGGTGAAGACGAGCTACTGCGAAGCGAAGTTCAACGATCACGATCCCGCAGAAGTGACCACCATACTTCGGCAAAAGAACAAGGCGGACGTGCAGTTGAGCCAGACGCTTTATACCTATACGGAAGAAAACGACGTCAGGCGCGTGGAAGAAAGGACGACCGCGCTTGGGGCTGAAGGAACGCGGCTGGAAGTGACGGAAACATGGCTGGCCTCCGCGCCCAATCCGTATGCCAGGGGACGCCTCAAGATGCGCCAGGGCATTGACGGCGTACAGAGGGTTTATTCTTACGAACTTACAATCTGGCATGGAGCGGCCTATACCGTGACGGAGGAAACGCAAATCGACGGAGCGCCCGTACCGGGGCAGAGCCGCCGAATGGTGTCCTTCATCTCGGCGGAAGGCAACACGGTCAGGACGGAGGAATACATCCTGCTGACGGATGGAACCTGGTCGCTGCTGGACAGCGCCGACTATGAGTTCGACCTCCAGAACCGCTGGACCAGGAAGACGCGCGGCAACGGACGAATAACGGAACGGGAACTGATGTGCGACGGGCGCGTTTTATGGCAGCGTGACGAAGACGGCATCCTGACCAGCTACGGCTATGACAGCGCAAGGCGGCTGGTGGAAATGATCCGCTCCGCGACGGAGACTACCCCTGAAACCATCATCTCCTATACGAGGGACGCCCTGGGGCGTGTGGTTGAGGAGAGAAAGGACATTGGAGCCATGAGCACAGTGCGCCGGACGGCTTATGACGTTCTGGGGCGCGTCAACTCCGAGACGGATGAACTGGGAAGGATTACAGCCTACGCCTATAGCGACGACGGGTTAACGACGACGGCGACGCTTCCCCATGGAGCAACCCTGATTCGGACGACTGCCCCTGACGGTACTCTTCTCTACCAGGGAGGGACGGGACAGAAGGAACTGTCCTACAGGATTGACATCATTGAGGATGGCATCCGGAAAGTAACATTGGAACCTCAGCCAGAAGGAGACCCGGTAGCAACGTTCCGGGAAATCACCAACGGTTATGGGGAAATCATCCGCACGGCTACAGCCAACGCCTTGGGCAGTTTCTATTACAGCCGGTTCACGTATGATGAACGGGGGTATCTTGTCAAGACGGAGGTGGATGCGGGAACGCCTGCTACCGCCATGGCTCCAACCTTGAAGGAATACGACGCCTTCGGCAATGTAGCAAAGGAAACATGGAAGCTGGACGATCATCCCGATGCCACCAATTCCCGCATCACGATTTATTCCTATGCGGCTGAACAGGGGGATGACGGCATCTACCGGATCAAGACCACGACTATGAACAACAGCCAGGGAACAACCTATTCTCTCACGGAAAAGGTATTGATTTCCTCCCTGTCCGCGACATTGGAAAACAGGACGGTTTCTATTGACCCGAGAGGGCAGGAAACTGTTTCCTGGACGGAGTATGCCGGAAATGCCAAGCGAATCAGCAAGAACAAAATCCCGGGTTGTGAAACTGCGGCAAGCTCCCTGATCGTGGATGGCATGGCTGTGTCCCGTACTGATTATGCCGGAGTAACGACAAGTATTGCCCGCAGCTACACGGAAACAGGCATCATTCTCGTCTTCACGGATGCCCGCGACAATGTGACAACGACTGTCCAGGACGTCTCCGGGCGGACAGTCAGCGTAACGGATGCTGCGGGCAATGCCACTACTTATGCTTATGGGGAACCCATCGACTCTCCTACGGTCATCACGGACGCTTTGGGGCATACCTCCTGTTACGCCTATGACATGAGGGGGAGAAAGATTGCAGAATGGGGAACGGCCCTTCAGCCGGCCGTCTTCTCTTATGACAATGCCGACCATCTCACCAGCCTGCGCACGTTCCGGACAAGTGGTGAAACCATCACGACCGATCCCAGGGAGCGGCCGGACGGGGACACGACCACCTGGACCTACCACAAGGCTGGCGGTTTGCTGATGCGCAAAACCTATCCGGATGGAACCCATGAAGATACGGCTTACAATATCCTGAACATGGTTGCCAACACCACGGATACCCGTGGAGTGAGGACGATCTATGGATATGATTTGCCCAAGGGAGTGAACACGTCCGTTACGTTCAGTGACGGAACTCCTGGCATTGCCTATATCTACAACCATCTGGCGCAGATGACCCGCGTGACGGACGATGCCGGAACCCGGGAATTCTCCTACAACCAGTACAATGAACTGGAGGCGGAAACAACGGCGGGATTGGCGCCAGGCATCCTGACGTACCGGAAGGACAGCCTGGGCAGGGACGGCGGTTACAGCCTGGACTACGGCAATGCCACTGTTCAGCAGACGGCACTGGGTTACGATGATGCCGGAAGGCTTTCCACCGTTGCCCTCAATGAAGCCGCAACTCCGTTTACCTATGGCTACAATGCCAATAACGGTCTGCTGGAGACGCTGAACTATCCCAATACGCTGAAGAGATGGTACACACGGGAAGAAAAGCGGAATCTGGTCATTAAAGTGGATTATCTGCGTCCGGGAGGTCAGAACTACCCGGCCAAGGTTGATTACACCTATGACTCCCTGGGACGCCCCGTGACGAAAAAGGATTATTTCAACACACCCAGTCCCGATTTGACACATGCCTACACGTATAATGACCGTGGAGAGCTGACTGCCGATGCCATGAGCCGTGGAGGAACCTACAGCTACGCCTATGACAATATCGGCAACCGGGAAATGTCCCGGGAAGGCACGGCTGTTCCCACTGCGTATGAAACCAATGAACTCAACCAGTATACTTCCATTGGGGAAGGAGAGCAGGCTGTGTTCGTTCCGGAACATGACGCTGCCGGGAACCAGACGAAAATCAGGACAGCCACGGGAGAATGGTTCGTTGCCTACAATGCCTTGAATCAGGCGGTAAGCTTCACGCAAGGTGACAAGCGTGTGGAATGCCGTTACGACTACCGGGGAAGGCGTGTGGAGAAATCCGTGTACGAAGGGGAAGCCCTTGTTGCCCGCAAACGTTTCCTGTACTGGAATTACCTGCAAATTGCGGAACTGGATGCAACCGATACAACGGAGGAGTCAACACCTATTCTGCGCAAGACCTACCTGTGGGACCCGATGGAATCTTCAGCGACACGCATTTTTGCCATGAGCCTGTTTGATGAAGCGGGAACTTACCAGGAAGACCTGTACTACACGCATGACCTGTTGAAAAACACGACGGCATTGTTTGGAATCCAGGCTGGAAGAAGGGCCTTGTACGAATACGGCCCTTATGGTAACGTAATCAAAATGGAGGGCAATGCTGCCGAACAGAATCCATTCCGCTTCTCAAGCGAATATGCTGATGACGAAATGGGATTGATTTATTACAATTACCGCTATCTCAATCCTATGGATGGCAGATGGATTAGTAGAGATCCAATGAACTCGATAGGTAGTAATAATCCATATAGCTTTCTCTTAAATAAATTACTTAACAGTGTTGATTGGATTGGCCTAACAAAAATAGATTCTACGGCCAAAAAAATCATAGAACCTGCAAACGTAGTTCCGCTTGTTTATCCACTTCTCGCAAATGGAAGTATAACAAACATAAAAATTGAGATTAAATGCTGCTGTAAGAAATTGCAGGAAACTCCTCCAAGATTCGGGATTGCATGTCGTCTCATTTTCGATGCCTATATGGACTTTTCATTAGACCAAGCCAGAGATGCTAATGGAAACTTGACTTTAAGTAAAATAAAGGGTGTATTCGGACATGAGCAACAACATATGGTTAATTCCGTTGATTATATGAATTCCATAGACAAGGAATTGAAAAATATGGACATTGATGATTTTGATACAGGTGATTCTGCTCAAACACGAGCCACTGAAATTCAAACTACTTATAAGGAAAAAATTGTAACATGGCTGAGGGATGAAATCGGTCATAACCATCAATTGAAAAATAAGGAAGACAAAGATCCTTTACCTAATTCAGCGTTTTTTGCAAATATCCGTAATAATGAGCTACCGGCTAATCCATTAGATCCTAGATCATGGCCGCCTCCCACGATGTCAGATCCTGATAATTTAAAAATTGATTGTCCTTAATATTACTATATATAAAACAATGTATAAAATAATCATCATATTTATTCTAATATTTATGCAAATATCTTGCACGCCTTCTTCGGAAAAAGAATCTAATCTTCCCAAAAATTATGATAGTTTGTTATCATATTTAAATTTGAAAGATCAGAAAAATATGGAGATAGCTTTTTTGAGGCCATTTGAATATAAAAAAAACGCCTTGATAATTGTTATCCCTCAAAAAAATATTATTCTGTTCGAGAGGAAGTCAGATAGTAATCTTGAGAAAAGCGTTTTTGACGTATATGATATGCAATTACCCAACGATCAGGAGGATAATATTGAGATAGCATTTCGTCAGGGCAGGTATCGGGATTCGGATAATTTTAATTATTTCATGAATTATTTTTCAAATTTACTCATTTTTAGAGAATCAATAGAAATAGGTAAAAATAATTTTGATATTATTAAAAATATTGTTCACGATCTATGTGTAGAAGATTTGAATATTATTGATGATTGGACTAAAATTCATATCGTAAAAAAATTAAGAAACATCAGTATTGGTGTTTATGGAGCAATAACAAAACAAGATACTACATTTTACTACGAATATATTGACAATAAAAAACCAGCAAAAAAAATAGATGAATCCTACTATTTTAGATTAAATTAGAAACTGATCTATATAGTATTATTTTTACAGTAATAGAAAGAGGTCTGGATTAAAAATTCAGACCTCTTTTACGGTATAGAGTACAATATGATTTGGAATTGATTCCTTACAGGATTTCAATACTATACCTTTAAAGTCATGAATACGCCTCTTCATTGTCTGCTGCTCCAGACGCCGGGAGAACTCCTGGAAGGTGAAAAAGACTTCCTCCGGCTGGGGTATGCCGTGGAAGCCTTTCCTTCCAGGCAGGACGCCTCCTGCCTGAATGATGCGGAACCGGAAGAACTTCTTCTTCTGCATGCCTATGCTCCCGGCTGGCGCCATGGCGACCTGCCGGAGGTCCGCTCCCGCCGTGCCTCTCTGGCTCGGATGCTGGCCGATCTCCGCTGGCAGAAGGAGGATTTCCTCATCTTTGGAGAAAGTGACGCCGTGCCGCTGGTGGAAGCTGCTACTCTGCGCGCCGCCCTGGAAAAGGAACTAAACGCTCATCCGGAAACGCATCTCCTGCGCCTCTTCCATCACAAGGTCCATTCTCCCAACGATCCCCGGAAAGTGGTGGCGTCCCTGCGTTTTTCCGCTTTTCAGCCCGGCAGGGAACGGAGCAAGGCCTCCCTCTACGTCTCCGGCCTGCACGCCTTCGTCGTTCCTTCCGTTCACCGGAAGAAAGTGGCGGATGTCTTCTGCCATACGCCGCTGCCTCCGGACCGCGCCCTGGAACTGGCCGCCGCCCGGGGAACGCTCAACATCCGGATTGCGGAAAGCAACCTCTTTTACCAGAAGCCCAGGACGCAACGGACTCAAGCTGTCTCTGAATCCGATACTCCGGAGAGCTCTATCGCCATCTGCCTGGTCGTACGTCATCTGGAAAACCTGGACAGGCTGCTCTCCCTCTTCATGGCCCAGCCTTACGGAAACTACCATGTCTTTGCCGCCGTCAAGGGAATGACGGCGGACAACTTCACCTCCCTCGTCCTGCCGTGCTATGAACACTGGATCAGGCAGGGGCGCGTCACGCTCCGGCATTATCCGGGCAAGAACCAGGTTTCCGATCTGATTGACACGATAAGAGGAGTGGAACTGTCTCCGTACGACCTGTTCGTCTTTCCCAGGGAAGAACTGCTGTGCCCTTCCGGACTTCTGGAACGCATCAACCGATTGCATGCCCGGCTCTCCCCGCATCACTGTTCCTGTGAGCGGGGGGAATGCCGCATGTTGACGACGCGCAACGGCGTCCAGTACGCGGAACCTCCCGCCAAACCCGCCAGGCCGCTCTTCTACACACTGACCAGGGAAGCGGCGGAATACCTGATCGCATGTGAACGGAACCCGGCGAAGATTGCCGGGCTTTACCCCGACCGGCAGGACCCGGAACACGGGGCCTACGGACACGATGCCGATGCCCTGATGATGCAGCTTGTCCGCCATTCCGGAGGCTGGGACCTCTCCGACATCGAAAAAGAGATATTTCTCATGGTACGTCCCTCTCCAGCGGTCAGCCTGAACAATCCCCTGGTGGAAATGGAGGAAAACCTGCATGAGGCCATCACGGACGATCCGGCCAGCGCCGAATACCTGGTGGAACTGGAACATCCGTACTGGACGGACAACTTCCGCATCCTGGGCGTGAACGGCTGCCGCGTGAAACTCCCGGAAAAAGCGACTGTCCTGCGCTTCACGGAGCGGGAGCTTGTCCTGCAATGGGAGCGATGGGGAAGGGAACAATTCATCCGTGACAAGGAGGAGGGACCCTACCGCCTGCACCATACCGCCGCCCTGCGCAGGAAGGCGGCCTGCAATCCCGGCAGGAGGCAGGAATCCTTTGACCTGGTGAAGAGGGCTTTGGCCGATCCTCCGGTGCGCTGGGGCGTGTGTGCGGTGGCCTTGCCCAGGGAATCCTACTATTGGCTGCGCGACTGGATCGAATTTCACCTGCGGGCCGGAGCCTTCCGCGTTGTGATTTACGACAACACGGGCAGCACTGGGAGCCGCAGGGTTGATTCCGTCTTCCAGGCGGGCCAGTTGCAGCGTAGCGGAACAAGCAAGAGGGGAGAGGAATATGGAAGGCTGACGGCAGATTTGAGTGACGAGGATATTAAAAACAAGCTCGACGGTCTGGCGGCCCGGTACGGAAGGGAGCGGGTGCGCATCGTGCCGTGGCAGCCGAAAGATCCGGAGACGGGACAAATCATCCACGGCCAGGTGGAGGCCTATGAAGACTTCATCCGCCGCTGGGGGAAGGAACTGGACTGGTGCGCGTTCCTGGACGTGGACGAATATCTCTACTGCCGACCCGGAACGAGTGTCGGCGCCATTTTGGAACAGGTGGAGTCAAAAACGCCCGACGTGTCCCGGATCATGCTGAAAGCCTGGAAATTCCGCCGGAGATGGGGCAAGGACGGTCCGCGGGACATCCGCCGTGACACGGCGCACCTGCCGCAGGCGGACGGCGGAGAGAAGAATTTAGTGCGTTTACGCGACGTCAAGGCGGCGGACATCCACTGGTACTGGCAGATGAGGCATGGAACCCGGAGAGTAACCGCCGATCCGGAAGGGCTGGCCTTTTGCCATTACAACGCATCCGACAAGGAAATGGAGAAAGCCCTCCTCCAGCCCCAGATTCGACCCCGGGATTTTCTGACGGCGGAAGTGGATGAGCGTGCCGCCGTGGAGATGAGGTAAGGGAGGTTTCCCTCCCATTCATTCCATGAGGGGGGAAAATTCATTCGGCGAACCCTTCCATATATGGAAAGAAACATGTAGAAATACTCTCATGACCATGAAAACATTATCTGGAACTTTTATTGCCGCTGAAGATGTCCTTGAAGAACTCCGCCAAATCCACCATTTGCTGGATCTTTTATTCCAGCAGGGGGGAGGCTCCGGAGAGGTGGTGTGGGCCAGTCAAGCGACACTCGCCAAGCGTTATGACATGTCCAAGTCCAACATGTGCCGCCTGTTGGCCGGTGGAATGGAAACGGGAAAGATCAGGACAAGGCAGCCCAACGGGGGAGTGCGCAAGTACAATGTGGAAGATGTGGATGCCTATGTCCTGTCTGTTTCCCATGCGACTAAGTCGAACTTCGGTTCCTGACATTCTCTGTAACCACAAAATCCGCCATTAAAAATCAGCCTCGCGTCCTTTTGCGATGCGGGGCTGATTTTCATGTTCCGATCCGAAAACCCTGTTTAGGGCAGGGCTAGTTTTTCCATGGCTTCAGCTATCACTTCATCATCCGGACGAAAGTAGATGCGTTCAATGACCTCGCTGTCATGCCCGACAATGAACCGGCACAAGTCCGCAGGAACATTCGCCAGACGCAGAACAGTAACTGCCGTTGCGCGCAGACTGTGGAAACTCAGAGGGGCAAGTCTCCGCCTGTTTCCTTTCGCAGCTGGAGGATTCTTTTCAATGTATCCGAATTTCTTCAGCAGAGCGTTGAATTCGATGGAAAGTTTACTTGACGTATGATCCGCCTGCGCGTGACGCATTGCCGCTACCGGAAATACGTAATTGCTCGCACGGTTGGTAAGTCGTCTGTCCAGAACTTCCTTCAAAGGCAAGATGATGGGCTTGTTCATGTGTCTCTTGGTTTTTTGGGTCGTCATCGAAATGATTCCACCCTCCATGTCAATTTGCTTCCATTGGAGGGTAGCGATGTCGCCCAAACGCTGGCCTCCCGTATAAAGGCAGACGCGTATCATGTCGGGCCATTCTCCCGGCAGGATTTCGGTCAAGCGTTGAGCTTCCTCGACTGTGAAAGCGCGCCTTTCGGTAGCATCGGAACGGTTGATCTTGTTAGGACGCACCCCCTTGAAAGGATTGTACGGAAAAAGCCGTTCGTTGACTGCCTGTTGAAAGGCCGCATTCAAACCGTATAGGTAAATGCTTACCGTCTTGGAACTCAGCAATTCCAAATATTTTTCCATGAACCTTTGCGCTTGGGCCTCCGTCACCGTGTCCAGGGGCATTTCCTGTTTGGGTCCCAGAAAGTCGAGAAAACACCGGATAGCCTTCCCGTAACGAAGATTGGTACGTCGGTTGGGACGGTTCGCCAGCCATTGATGCAGATGATCCTTGACGCTGGGCATGTATTTTTTGTTTCGCAGGACTGACTTGGCCTTGTTCCCGGCGAGTGAAACGATAACATCGACATTTAGAAGTGCCCCTTTTGCTTCCTTCTCCAGCTCTTCTGCAATGATGCGCGCCTGAAGTTCAGCTTCTTTCATGGCGGCGTTCTTCGATTTACCTGGAGTAACCAAGGGAGTGATCTTGATGCCGGTGGTACGAACCTTGAGTTTGCCTCCAACTCGGAAACAGGCGTACCAAGTGTCTTTTCTTTTGATAATTCCAGCCATAATGTTGTAGTGTTAGCGGTTTTGAATCTGCTATACACCGGAAAGTCGATGTATAGCATAGTGCATAACAAAACCATGTAATAGGACTGAATATCACACAATCTGCTACCAAGGGAGGCCTTGTAAAATGAGGGGTTTACAATAACCCCAATAGCAAAAAATGGAGCGGATGATGGGATTCGAACCCACGACATCAACCTTGGCAAGGTTGCGCTCTACCCCTGAGCTACATCCGCACTGATTAGGCAAGTGTGCGGGAAGGTTTATACGTATTTTTTCATGGGATGCAAGAGATTTTTGAAGTTTTTTCAGGAATGATCGTTTGTCCCCGTTTGAACGGGACGGATGGCATTGAGGATAGCTAGCAATGAAATGCCGACATCGGCGAAGATGGCTTCCCACATGTTGGCTTCCCCGGCGGCTGCCATCATGAGGATGATGCCTTTGATGCCGAGGATGAAGACGATGTTTTGGAGGATGATTCTGCGGGTACCGTGGGCAAGGCGCAGAGCCAGGGGGAGCCGGGAAGGTTCTCCGCTCATGAGAACAATGTCGGAGGCTTCCATGGCGGCGTCGGATCCCATGCTTCCCATGGAGATGCCGATATCGGCGCGGGTGAGTGCGGGGGCGTCGTTAATTCCGTCTCCGACAAATGCGAGAAGTTTACCGGGGGTGGTTTCCTCCTGGAGCCGTTCGACAATGCGAACTTTATCTTCCGGGAGGAGCTGGGAGTAGCAGTCTTTGATGTGGAGGTATTTGCTGACAGCCTGGGCGTGTTCGTCACTGTCTCCGGTGAGCATGGCTATTTTGGCGATCCCTTGGGATTTGAGGTTTCGGATTGTTTGGAGGCTATCCGGCTTGATACTGTCGGCTAGCAGGATATTGCCGGCGTATCGATTGTTGACGGCGATGTGGACGATGGTGCCGGTGAGGGATGGATGAGGTGGTACGTCGATGCCGTTCTCTTGCATCCAGGCGGCGTTGCCGGCGAGGATGTGGTTAGCTCCCAGAGTAGCGGCTGTGCCGCGCCCGGCTATTTCCCGGAAGGAGGCATTCTCCATGGAGGGAATGGGTTTGTCGTAGGCGGCAAGGATGGATTGGGCGATGGGGTGGTTAGAGGTGCTTTCGGCGAGAGCTGCAAGCCGGAGGAGTTGTTTATCCGTAAACTCGTTGGCGGGTTCCGTGCGGGTGATGGTAAATTTACCTCCGGTGAGAGTCCCTGTTTTGTCGAAGACGACTGTACCGATCCTTGTAAGAGCATCAAGGTAGTTGCTGCCTTTGAGTAGAATGCCGTGTCGGGCAAAGCGTCCGATACCGGCAAAGTAGCTGAGAGGGATGGATATGACGAGAGCGCAAGGGCAGGAAATGACGAGAAGGATGAGGGCGCGCCGGATGCCCTCCGTCCACCCGATGGGAAGAAGGAGTGGGGTAAGCACGGCAATAAGGAGGGCCAGGATGAGGACGGACGGGGTGTACCAGCGGGCGAAGCGTCGGATGAAAGTTTCCGTTTTCGTCTTATGCTCGGCTGATTCCTGGACGAGTTTGAGGATGCGGGAGACTGTGGATTGGTCCCAGGTTTTGGTGATTTGGATGGTGAGGGCTTCTTCCTGGTTGACGCTGCCGGAGAGTACCTGGGTACCGGGTTCGGCTTTTAGGGGAATGAATTCTCCGGTGAGTGCGGAGGCGTCGAGGTGAGAGTGGCCTTCGGTTACGACCCCGTCAAGAGGGACTTTCTCTCCGGGACGGACGAGGATTTTTTGCCCGGGAGTGATTTGAGCCGGGGGGACGGTTTGGATACCTTTCTCTTGGATGAGGTGGGCATAGTCCTGCTTGAGATCCATAAGTCCGGTAACGGATTCCCGCGTTTTATAGACGGCGCGTTCCTGAAGGATTTCTCCGATTTGGAAGAAAATAAGGACGGAAACTGCTTCCGCATATTCTCCGAGGGCCAAGGCTCCCAAAGTAGCAACTCCCATGAGGAAATTTTCATCGAAAACTTTTCCCTTCAGGAGGTTGGAGGCGGCATCGGCGAGGATGTTCCACCCGATGACGAAATAGGAAACGATGGCGAGAACAATACCGGCAGGTGTCCGGGTACCCACAGCAAGGGCGATAGCGAAAAGGATGAGACCTGCGAGCGGGCGTTTCCAGTGCGAAGATGTGTCGGAAGTCTGGTGTCCACATGTTGTATTGCATGCTGTACAGGAAAAGCTTGTACAGCATGAGCACGAAGAGGAACAGGCCTGGCTGTGACGATGTTTATTTTCCGGCTGTCGGGAATGTGAATTGTCCATGGCGGAAAGGAGATTGGACGGGAGTTTTTATTCGCAGATATGTTCCAATCCCATGGCAAGGATGGTACGGACATGGCTGTCGGCAAGGCTGTAGAAAACGTGTTTGCCTTGTTTGCGGGTTTTGACGAGTTTGCTGTGACGCAGTAAGCGCAACTGGTGCGAGACGGCCGAAGTGGTCATGTCGAGAGCGGAGGAGAGATCGCAAACACATAGTTCGTGGTCAATGAGCGCCCAGAGAAGGCGGATACGTGTGGAATCTCCGAAAAGTTTGAAAAAGTCGGACAGGTCGGTGAGGGTATTGATGTCAGGGGTATCCAGATCAATACCGGTTTCCGTACAGTGGCTGTCAAGGTGGATCGTGGTGTACTGGCGTGACATGGCTAGGGATAATTCGATTGAACGATTGAATGTTTGTTCAACTGTTTTTTGTTAACCTGGTTTCACTATTACGTCAAGAGAAAAGTGGAAAATGACGATGGAAACGAAGAATAAGGGAAGGATTTCGTGAATCGAATCCTTGTGATTGAATATAATTTCGCCTAAAAGGCGATCATATGAGAATAAAACCTGTTTTAACGTTTTTCTTATGTGCGGGGATGAGTGCGATGTCGATTATCCCGGTTTGGGCCGCTATCAAGTATGAGGGGGAGTGACTATTTTGATATTTCCGGGGGGGTTTCCCTTCCCGGGAAGGCAATCAAAAGTAGGGTCTCTTTTCTCAGGAGTCTGCCGGACGGAAAAGTCCTCCCGGTTCCGGGAGGATGAGGCGTTGCATTTGTAATCGGACAAGGGCGGTTGTGAGTTCTCCGTTCGTGAGCCCGGTGGATGAACACAGGGTATTGAGATCGCGGAACCCCATATTGATCGAGTGCAGAACCTGTTGTTCCTGTTCGGAAAGAGAGTGGGCACGGGAAGAGACGGAGGGAGTGGGTTCTTCGGAGGGAAAGAGGGCCAGTTCCTGCTGTGCGGGGGATGTATCCGCCCAGTGGAAATCGTCAATGATGTGTCGGGCACAGGTGGCAAGGATGGCTCCTTCTCGGATAAGAGAGTGGCAACCGTCGGATGAAGTGCGGTCTACAGGGCCGGGGACGGCGTAAACGAGTCGGCCCTGTTCGTTGGCGGTATGGGCGGTAATCAGGGCGCCGCTGCGGGCAGGTGCCTCCACGACAAGGGTGGCTTTGCTCCATCCGCTGACGATTCTGTTGCGCATGGGGAAGGTGGTGCGGCTGGGTCCCATATTCATGGGGAATTCGGATACGACAGCTCCTCTTCCGTCGGATATTCTAGCGGCGAGCGGAGCGTTTTCCACGGGGTAGAGGCGGTTGAGGCCGGAACCGATTATAGCAATGGTACGGCCTCCTGTGACAAGGGCCGCGTTATGAGCCTCGGTGTCGATGCCTTTGGCGAGCCCGGAGATGACGGTAACTCCGCATTCGGCAAGTTCGCTGGCGAATTTTCTCGTCGTGAGGCGACCGTACGGTGTTGCCTGCCGTGAACCGACGATGGCAACGGAACGTTCTCCGTCGGAGGGGAACCACTGGCCGTGGTGGTAGAGTACGATGGGCGGGTCGGGGAGTTCCCGAAGCGGGGCGGGATAGGTATCGTCAAAGATGGTTGTGACGGATGCCCCGGCTTTGTCGGCGAGTTCGAGTTCTTTTTCCGCATTGACGGTGGTTTTCCAGGAGCGGATGGCGGCGGCGAGTTCAGGACCGATACCCCGGACTTGGCGGAGCATGGTTTCGTCGGCATGGAGAATGAGTTCCGGGCTGCCGAAAAAGTCCAGCAAACGGCAGATGCGGATGGAGCCGAGCGTTGGGATCAGATTCAGCGTGATGGCGGCGAGACGGGGCGTCATGGGGAACTGTGGGAAAATCAGAGTTCCCGGTAAACGTTCAGATGAGACTGGATCATATCGTCCATGCGGTAGGGGGAGGGAATGTCTGCCGGCGGGGCAACGGGCGTTTTGTACCAGTCGGCGAGGAGTTCCGCCATGGAGAGGGTGTCTCCGACGGGGACGAGCCCTTGGGGGAAGAAGACTTCGAGTTGTTCCCTGACTCCGCCATGGGCATACCCGGCGACGGGGCGGCCGATAGCGAGGGCCTCAAGTGTGGTTTTGCCGAAAGATTCCGGCATGGAAGTGAGGGAAAGAGTGACTGAGCATGCTGCCTGGACGTCGCGAAGATCCCGTCGATGACCGACCCATGTTGTGTGCGGAGTAAGACCCGCATTGTCATAGGCATTGAGGACTTCGTTCTTGTATTCTTCCTTGCCCTTCTTGGCTTCTCCGACGATGACGGCATGGGCCGGGATACCTTGGTCGAGGAGAGTTCTCATGATGGGAATCATGTCCAGATGTCCTTTGACCCGGGTGATGCGTCCAGGCAGGCAAAGGGTAAATTTGCCGGCGAGTTCCGGATAGTTTGCATGCCATGTATGGAGCCACGCGCTGGTGGGAGTATATCCGGAATAATGCGTTTCCGGAGTGATGGCATTGGGGATGACCCGGATGTTTCGAGCCTGTGCCTTGGGGTATTTTTCCGTGATGTAGTCGCGGATGCACCGGGAGACGGCGATGATGCGTTCCCCTTTGGTCATGATGGCGGAGTAGGCATTGACGGAGTAGAATCCGTGGACACTGGTGACGAGTCCGGGACGGAATTCCTCCGGGATGCCTTTCCAGGCCAGGTATCCGATCCATGCCGGCATGCGGGAGTGGAGGTGGAGGATATCCGGTTTTTCCTCAAGAAGGAGCTTGCGGAGGCGGCCTGTTTTCAGGAGGGAAGAGATGCTTTTTTTACCGATATCCATTCTGATGTGGCGGGAACCTTCGTGCTTTAGCTGGGAGACGAGGCGTCCTCCGGAGGATATGACGACATTATCGATACCCCGATTGGAGAATCCCTTGCCGAGTTCCAGAACGACTTGTTCGACTCCTCCGGATTCCATGGAGGGAAGTAAGTGGATAATTTTCATGTGGAAGGAGTAGAGGGAAAAAAGTGTTGGATGATATAGTCGGCTGCGCGATCGGTTTCGACAAGGGGAAGGGAAGACGGGAGGTGGCCGGTTGTTTTCCATGTAGCCCAGGGAGTGACGCGCCCTTCTTCAAGAAGCATGTCGAGACCGCGGGCAACGCGGGATGGCTTGGAGGAACGCACGGGCATGCAGAGGATGCCAACGGCTGCACCCGATCCTAGGGCTTCGTACACCATGGAGACGCTGTCCTGTGTGACCCAGGCGGTATGGGCGTGTTCCAAATGGGCGGCAACCCAGCCGGGGCGGGTCTCTTCCACCGGAACAACCTTGATGTGGGGGCATTCCCGGACAATGGACGGGGCGAAGTCCGGGGGAGTTCTTCGCGAGGTCGTCAGAACGGCTTGTCCGCCGGTGGCGGAGACATGGGCGTCAATGGCTTGGAGCTGCCCCAGAAGGGAATCTGGAGCCCAACCGTAGGCCTTGCTGGGACCTCCGATGAGGATGAGTGTTGTGTTTTTATCTGCTTCCGGGTTGGGGCGGATGGAGTGGAGGGCTCCTGTAGTGGGGAAGATGTGCTTTCCGGGATACTCCTTGTTCCCGAGGTCGTGCCGGGGGACGAGGCACAGGTCGAAGAGACAACAGGGAAGGCTGGGTTTCATGCAGAGAATGGAAACGGCGTTAAAATGCCGTGCTGCCCGGATCAAGGGAATGTGGGTGCTGTGACCGGCGGCGATGATGAGATCGGGGCGGGCATGACCATTGTTCCGGGAAACGGTGCGGAGCTTTTGGAAAAAGCCTTGCCCTGCCAGGTCGATGATATCAACGTTTCCGGGCTTTCGTGCGGAAAGCGCAGCCGCCAGTCCCTTGGTTTGGTTCAGGTGGCCTGGTTTGGAATCGCTGAGTATCCAGATGTTCATGGGCTTGTATCATGAAGAGTCGGCGGCTGTTTTTCAAGTTAAAGACACGGCACCTTGAACTTCTTGCCGGACAAAGTGAAGAGATTAAACATAATTGCATCGAACTTTCCTGTAGTAGCAATCGAAAGGGTATCAAAAGAAGGGATACGGATGGGGTGGCGGATGATTGACGATGGGGAATCTTTGTGGCAGTCTTGGCGGCACAAGCAGCCGATTATGTTTTCTCTATTAGCCGATAAACTTGACGATACGTTCCGCAAATTGCGCGGATTGGGCAAAATTTCCGAAAAGAATATTGCCGATGCCCTGCGAGATATCCGACTTTCCCTGTTGGAGGCTGATGTCGAATTTGGAGTGGCCCGCGATTTTATCGCCCGGGTCAAGGAACGGGCTATGGGGCAGGAAGTGCTCAAGTCGGTCAAGCCCGGGGAGCAAATCGTCAAGATTTTCCATGATGAAATTGCCGAATTGCTGGGAGGGGATGCGAGCCCTCTGGATTTAACGGATCCCGCCCGGATTATGATGGTAGGACTCAATGGCGCCGGTAAAACGACTTCGAGTGCGAAGCTGGCCTTGCGACTGAAGAATGAGGGGCGGCGCCCCGTGCTGATTGCGTGCGACTTGATCCGTCCCGCCGCCGTGGAGCAGCTGGCTACCTTGGGCAAGCAGATTGATGTGCCCGTGTTTTGCCCCGAACCCGGAGAAAGCGATGTGGTGGATGTGGCCCGGCGCGGCATGCAATGGGCACGGGACATAATGGCGACGGTGACGATTTTCGATACGGCGGGCCGGCAGGAGGTGGACGAAGCGCTGATTGACGAACTGAAGCGTCTTCATGCCTGCGTGTCTCCTCGTGAGACGCTTCTTGTGGTGGATGCCGCTACCGGCCAGCAGGCGGTAAAGGTGGCGGAAACGTTCAATGCCGCCGTCGGCTTGAGCGGGATTGTGCTGACGAAGCTGGACGGAGATGCCCGTGGCGGCGCCGCCCTGTCGATGCGTTCCGTGACGGGACAGCCGATCAAGTTCTCCGGCGAAGGGGAAAAACTGGATCAATTCGGCCCGTTTGTGCCGGACCGCATGGCGGACCGCATTCTAGGCATGGGGGATATCGTTGGCCTGGTAGAGCACGCCGCCGCAAAAATCGACGAAAAGCAGGCAATGAAATCTGCCGAGCGGATGATGTCCGGCAAGTTCGATTTCAACGACTTTTTGGATCAGATGAATATGATCCGCAATCTGGGACCGCTGGACGGTCTTCTGGGTATGTTACCCGGCTTTAACAAGATCAAGAAACAACTTCCGGCCGATGCTCTGAATCCTGACCGCATGAAGCACATGGAGGCTATTATCCTTTCGATGACGGCGAAGGAACGGAACAATCCCGACTTGATGAATCCGTCCCGCCGCCGCCGTATCGCAGCCGGTTCCGGTCGTTCCGTACTGGAAGTCAATAAGCTGATCAAGAATTTCATGGATATGCGCAAGATGATGTCCGGCAAAGGCAAAATGGGCGCTCTCATGAAACAGATGGGCGGCATGGGAGGTGGCAAGGGGGGGATGAAAATGCCGTCGATGCCCAAGGGGCTTCCCGGTGGTTTTCCCGGCATGGGAGGCGGCATGGGCGGTTTTCCCGGTATGGGTGGCCTGTTTGGCAAAAAAAAGAAGAAGTAGGAATCTCTTTCTGCCGTTGCTGGGAAACGATTAAGCGAATGAAAGTTCGAGGGAGATGTCGATGCTCGTTGCTTTAAAATGGCGGAGGAAGTGGGATTGGGCGGGAGGCGACGACGAGGTAGGCTTTTCCGGCAGCTTGGGAGATGAGTTGGTTGGCCAAGCCGAGGCCATCGCAGAACTGGCGTTCCAGCGGGGTAGCGTGAGTGCCTCCTAAGCCGGTTTCTCCCGAGACGATTGTCCATTGTGCCGTACTATGGGAGATGAGACGCAGGAGGTCGTGAATTTCCTGACGGATGAGAGATTCGAATTCGCCGGGAGTGATTTCCTGTTCACCCCGGGAGAAAAGCATGTTGGTGACCCAAAGAGTGACGCAGTCCAGAAGGACGGAGTCTGCCGGTTGGAATCGCAGGAGGTTTTCCGCATCTTGCGCCGGATGAAGAGGCGTTTCCAGAGTACTCCATGAGGACGGACGCCGTTTTCGGTGAAGGCGGATGCGTCGTTCCATGGATGCGTCGTTCAGGCTGGCATCGGCCGTGGCTATGTAGAGGATATTTCCTCCGTGGCGTGAAACGAGTTGTTCCGCAAAAGCGCTTTTACCGCTTTTGGTACCCCCGAGGACGAAGGTCAGGTTGGGAAGCGTTGTTGGCGAGGTAGCGTTCATAGGATTGCAGGAGTATGGCGTGCGAGGTGGCAATATCATCCGTGGTGAAAACTTCGAGGGTGATGGCGCCGGGGAAACCGAGTTTCCACAATGGATGCATGACGGAGTCTATGGATTCGCCCGACATGAGTTTGAGTGATTTATGGTCGCGGCCGACGATGCCGTGAAGGTGGAACATACGGATGCGGGGGTACCATTCCCGGAGAAGCGGTACGGGGTCGAGTCCGTCTTTCCAGACATGTCCTATATCCATGCAGCGTGAATAGGGTGTGTCATCCAGCAAAGGATTCAAAATATCGGTACGGAATGTTTCCAGGTTTTCCAAGCAAAGCATATCCGGGGAGGGGAGGTGGGCGGCAATTTCCTCCAGGCATTCCCGCGTCCATACGTTGCAGTCGTCGGTGGGCATTTGCCCGTTGCCGGAACAGGCCATGACGGGAATGTGGAGTACCCAGGAATGAGGATTCAGGGGGAGAGCGCGTTTAATGGCCTGGCAAATGCGCCGGGTGAAGAGCCGGGCGTTTTCCCGGGTGTCGAAGTTTCCGTCGGATGGGAGGTGAATATTGATACCGGTGCCTTCGCCGGCTGCGATGATGCCGATTTCACGGACTTCTTCCTCGGTGATGAGGAACTCGTTGTCTTGTCCGGGTTCATTGAGGAGGAGAGAGACGTCCCGGCAGACTGATGCGGAATATCGGAATGCGGAAATGTACGGCTCGTACACCAGAAAGGAAGTACAACCGAGCGTTAAACCGGGCAGTGTGAAGGAAACTGGCGGGGATGTCATGGGAGTCAGAACCGGAGGCAGAAGGTAAGCAGGACGATCCATTCGATTGTTTCAATCATGCAACCGAAAACATCGCCTGTAACACCGCCAAGACGCTTGGAAGCAATGGATAATAGGCATTCTGCCACCAGAATGGCAGCGACGAGAGCCACAAGGCCGTGAAGGCCGGAGAGGGCGCATCCCACTGTGACGAGGAAGATGGCGGGGAGAGCGTGAGAAGGAGTGACTCCTTGGCGGATGGCTTCTCCCAAGCCTCCCGGTCGTGCGGTACTGTAGCGCAGAGAGAGGAACATGCAGCTGCGGGAAAGCAGGCCGGCCATGGCGAATGCCGGCAGGAGGATGAAAGGGTTGCCGGTTTGCACGAGGGAGGCAATGGCGGCGATTTTCATCATCAGTGTCAGGAAGAGGACGGCTCCTCCGAAGGTGCCGAGACGGGAATCCTTCATAATTTCAAGTCGTCGTTCCGGAGGAGCTTCGACGATGAGTCCGTCACCGCAGTCGGCTACTCCATCAAGGTGCAGACCTCCGGTGATGGCTTCCCACGCAAGACAGCCGATGACTCCGCAGAGGAGGGAAGGCAGGATTAGCGATGCTGCCCAGACAATTCCGCCTGCCAGACAACCGACGACGAGCCCAACGAGGGGAATCCAGGCAAGGACGCCCCGGAAATTATCCGGCAGAGGCCGTGATCCGACGGGAATGCGGGTGAAAAATCCGAAGGCAGCGCGGATGGTTTGCATGGCAGTCAAGGAGAAATAGCGGGTTAGAAGTCCATGTCGCGGAAAAGGATCATCTCTGTCAGAATCCTGACGGAGGCATCGATGATGGGGAAGAGAAGGGCGGCTCCCGTACCTTCGCCCAGGCGCAAGCCGAAATCGAAAAAGGGTTCCACCCCGATGTAATCCATCAGCATTTGATGACCGGGCTCGACGGAAACATGGGAGCCGACCAGGTAGTGTGACACTTCCGGGTTGATACCTCGTGCAATGGCGGCGGCGGCTCCAGCGATGAAACCGTCTACGACGACAGGTATGCGAAGCGAGGCTCCTCCCAGCATCAGACCGGCCATGGCACCTATTTCCGCTCCGCCGACTTTGGCAAGCACATCCAGGGTGTCGCCGGGATCGGGCTGGTTTAACCGGATACCCTGTTCGATCAGGGAGATTTTTTTACGGACGGTTTCAGTATTGATTCCGGAACCGATTCCCGTCACGGAGGAGACGGGAATGCCCATCAGGACGGCGGCGATGGCAGAGGACGGGGACGTATTGCCGATTCCCATTTCCCCGGCAGCCAACAGGGTGATACCCCGGGAGGACGCGTCGCGAGCCATGTCGATACCTGTCTGGACGGACTGTTCCGCCTGTACCCGCGTCATGGCCGGACCTTTGCTGAAATCATGGACAGAGTTCATGATCTTGCGGTTGACGAGTCCCGGCAAGTTGTTGATGTCATCCTTGACGGCGACATCGACAACGGTAACGGTGGCTCCCGCGTTGCGTGAAAAGGCATTGATGGTTCCTCCGCCCCGGACGAAGTTGCGCACTTGCCCTGTGGTGATTTCCTGCCCGGTGGCACTGACTCCTTGCAGGGCGATGTCGTGGTCTCCTGCGAAGACGATTACTTCCTTGCGGGGAAAAACCGGGGCGGAATTTCCGGTCATGGCGGCCAAGCGGATAGCCAGGGTTTCCAGTTTTCCGAGACTTCCCGGTACTTTGGCCAATTGGTTGAGGCGTTCCCGGGTGCGTTCTGCGGCTTCCCGGTCAGGAGTGGGGATCGTGATCGTCATTTCGTCCATCAAGAACACCTGATCCGGCCTGCAAGTCAATGGAATTCCTGTCCGTAGGGCACATTAATTTCTCGGAAGTCCGGTATCTTGTTAGGCGTGCCGTACTTTTGCATCGACATGGGTTTGTGTGTATGTTTAAGAATCATTATCAAATGGATTACAACTCTTCCTATATTCTTCATGTTCTTCTGATGACGACTTTGGCCGGTCTGGCAACCGGGATCGGCGGATTCGTTATTTTTTTCATGAAACGGACGGACACAAAGTTGCTGACCTTTTCCCTGGGATTTTCCGGAGGTGTGATGGTGTACATATCGCTCGTAGAACTATTGGGCATAGCTCGGCAGGATTTGATGGGGATCTATGGTGACCGCATGGGGGCCGTCTGGGCATTGATTTCATTTTTCGGAGGGATCGGCATTGCCGCCTTGATTGACAAATGCGTTCCGGCGGACGAGAACCCTCACGAGTTTCCGGATGTGTCACAGTTGAACTCTCTGCCGTCCTCCGTGCCGCCTCCGGGGAGCATCAAGCGTTCGGGATTCCTGTTTGCGCTGGCCATCGGCATCCACAATTTTCCGGAAGGCATTGCGACGTTTGCTGCAGGGATGAATTCGATTTCCATGGGAGCTTCCATTGCTCTGGCTGTGGCCGTCCATAATATTCCGGAGGGCATGATTGTAGCGGTTCCCTTGTATTATGGTACCGGTAGCCGGAAGAAAGCCGTGGTTTATTCCTTTCTGTCGGGGCTTGCCGAACCGGTGGGGGCTATCCTGGCGATGCTGGTGATTTTCCCCTTCCTGTCGCCGACTCTTCTGGCAGTGCTTTTTGCGAGCGTGTCGGGGATTATGGTGTACATTTCGTTCGATGAACTCCTGCCAATGGCGGAGAAGTGGGGGCACCACCACTTGTCCATCTACGGCATCATCCTCGGCATGCTGGTAATGGCTCTGGTTTTGATCTAGCGGAGGGGACGGGGCGTCAGGATTGAACGGAGTTTTCTAATTCCCGTTCCTTGTGTTCTATTTGTTCGGAAACATCTGCCCATTGGGTGTAGGCGTTTTCCAGGGCGCGGTCGGCATCCTGAAATTGGCGTGTCAGTTCCAGAATCTTGTCGGAATCGGAAGCTATGTCCGGCTCGGACAATGCGGCGGCAATTTCTTCCTTACTCTGTTCGTGCCGGGCGATGGCCTCTTCCAACTCTTCGAGTTTTTGCTGAAGGGGGCGCAGGTAGCGCGCTTTCAACTGGCGCAGTTCAGCCTCTATCCGCTTTTGAACCTTGCGATCGGCAACCGGTGGAACGATAGTACCACGAGTTGCGGAAGAGGCGGAGTCGGGCAGGATTGTCAGGCGAGCTTTGATGGTGTTTTCTTCTTCGGTTTTGGCGATATAGTCCGAGACATTGCCGATAAACGTTCTGGGCGGGCATCCCGGACGGAATTCGATGACCTTTGTCACGATGGGATCCAGAAAGCTTCTGTTGTGGGAGACGATGCAGTAGGAACCGGGGTATTCCAGCAGTGCCCGTTGAAGGACCTGCTGGGATTGAAAGTCGAGGTGATTGGTCGGTTCGTCGAGGATCAGGAAGTTGGCGGGATGTAACAACATGCGCACAAGAGCTACTCGCGAACGTTCGCCCCCGGAGAGGATTCCTACTTTTTTGAACACGTCGTCGCCTCGGAACAGGAAGCATCCCAGAAGATTGCGGACGATGGGGGCAGTTTCTCTGGAGGCGGCGGCTTCAACGCTTTCGAGAACCGTCTGGTCGGGATCCAGGTCATCGGCGTGTGTCTGGGAGAAGAATGCGATGTGCGTGTGGTATCCCATCACAACTTTGCCGTCGGAGGGTTCCTCTGTGCCGGAAATAAGGCGGGAGAAGGTCGATTTGCCGGCACCGTTGACACCGACGATGGCAATGCGGTCTCCTTTGGTAATTTCCAGGTTGTAGTGGTCGAGGATGGAAATAGGACCGTAGTTTTTCGAGACATTCTCCAGCTTGACGACGGAATGTGCGCCTTGGGGAGGTTCCGGGAAGCGGAAATTCATGATGGCGTCATCGTCTTCAATTTCGATGAGTTCCACCTTATCCAGCATCTTGATACGCGATTGGACGAGTGTTGCCTTGGATGATTTGGAACGGAAGCGGTCGATGAATTGTTTGGTTTTGGCGATTTCGCGTTCCTGGTTTTTTTTCTGGCGCAGGAGGATTTCCTTGCGGGCGGCGCTTTCCTTGAGGAAGAAAGAGAAATTGCCGGAATATTCTTCAGCGCGGCCATGGTAGAAAGCGATCGTGCGTGTGACAAGGGCATCAAGCAGGGAGATATCGTGGGAGATAATGATGATCGCCCCCCTGTAATTGTGAAGATACTGTTCCATCCATCGCTGGGACTGGATATCCAGATGGTTGGTCGGTTCGTCCAGCATCAGGATTTCCGGCTCGCGCAGCAGAAGCTTTGCCAGAGCGATGCGCATTTGCCAGCCTCCTGAAAATTCTCCGCAATCGCGAGTGAAATCGGAGTCCTTGAAGCCGAGGCCGCGCAGGATGGATTCTGTCTTGGGTTTCAGGCGTGCAAGGTCGTGGTTGTGGAGGACGAGCTCGCGGGCGCCGATCTTGTCGAGCAGGTCGGAGTAGGTTGAGGAGCGCGGATCCAATTCTTGGAGGGCTTCCGTCATTTCGTCGATTTCCCTCTGCAGTTCCCAGAGGTCGGAGAATGCGGAAAGAGCTTCGTCTATCAGGGAGATACCGGAGATGTGGATGCCTTCCTGCGGCAGATAGCCGACTTGGAAATGCTTCGGCAGGATGATTTCTCCTTCGTCTTGTTCCTGAATTCCGGCGATGCACTTCATCAACGTCGATTTGCCGGCGCCATTGTGACCGGCGAGGGCAATTCTTTCCCCGGCTTCGACGGTAAACGAGAGTTCCTTGAAGAGAACCCGGGCGGCGAATTGGACTTTCAGGTTTTGGACGGACAGAACCATGGGCGCGCGAGGATAGGGGATGTTTCTCTGGATTTCAAGGGTGGCTTTTGTCTCAAAAGATGAATTTACAAACGGATAGATCTTGATATCGTTAGAATTTTGGAGTACGGGGCATAGTAGTTATGAAGGACAAGACTCTTTACTATCTTTTCTTTTTCCTGGGTATTCCCTTCGGCATTCTTGGTTCCGTCATGCAATTCTGGCAGGCGCTTGAGCAATTACAGGGGAAGAGCGATATCATATTCGTATTGATGGTAGCCTTGGTGTCGATTTTGGTTTCCTTCGTAGGGTTTGTTGGCTGTATTTTTGCATGGATGCTCCAATACCGTGTTTGGAAGCGTCTTCAGGTATTGAAGAAAGAAGATCCGTCTAGGTGCATGGATATGCCCGATGCAGGCGTGGCCGTGTGGTTTCAGTTTATTCCTTTATTCAACTGGTATTGGAATTTTGTATCGTACTGTTCGTTATGGAAATATGCTCGGATATTTCTGTCGAGACGGGGGATTGAGGATGATTTTCGTATAGCCCGGTGGATGGGTGCAGGGTTTGCCTCCATTACGATCCTGTCCCAGTTATGCTTTTTACTCATGTCGATCGTATCCTCTGTTGTAGGGATCGGTGCACAAGGGATTTCTTCACAACAATTGAATGAGAAAGTCTTGCATGTCGTGGTTCCTTATATGTGGGGAGCTGCAGGATTGAGTCTCCTGAGTATCGTTTTGTTTGCCTGTCTGGTAACATTCATGTACCGCTTCCGGAAGATTACGGATGTAGTTGCCTCCTGATGGGGATATCCCGTCGAACGGGGCAGAAAAAAGGAGGATGTTGTCGTCCGGATTGTACGATCCGGAGAAACATCCTCCAAGGATTGTTGAGAAGTACCTGGTTGGGAATTACTTCGCCAGAGCCTTGTTCCACACGGCGATTCTGTCGGCCTGTTCGGCGAACAGGTCGGCGGTGTCGTCATGGATTTCGATGCTGTTGATCGTGTCGCCCTTGGCGATGGCATCGACAACATCCTGTCCTTCCGTCACTTTGCCGAACACGGTGTGTTTACCGTTCAGCCAGGGAGTGGCGGTATGGGTAATAAAGAACTGGGATCCGTTGGTGCCGGCTCCGGCATTAGCCATGGAAAGAATGCCGGCTCCGTCGTGGAGGAGGTCGCTGCGGAATTCGTCTTCAAACTTGTAGCCGGGGCCACCCATGCCTGTACCGGTCGGGTCGCCGCCCTGAATCATGAAGTCGGGGATGACGCGGTGGAAGGTAATACCGTCATAGAAGCCTTGGGAGGCCAGGTTCAGGAAGGATGCCGCCGTGACGGGAGTCTGGGAGGCGAATACGGTCAGTTTGATATCGCCCTTGGAGGTTTTGATGGTGATGTTTTTGTCTGTAGCCATGCGGGGATCATAGATAGGGAGCGATGACGGGTAAAGTTCGGATTGCGGAATGCCGATGACGGGGGAAGGTATTGTCTTTGGCTCGCCCAGATGGAAACTGTCACCATGAGCGAAGAATTTGTTGACGAATTCGTAAAGGTGGAATCCATCTTCGTGAGGCATCGCAACTGCCATCTGCTCCGTGCGCATTTTTCCCCCATGTACACGGATTATTACCTGCACCTGATGCAGTACGGCCTGAGGAACGAGGAACCGTGCGACAGCATGCTGAAGGATTTGCTGGCGTATTTCACTCTGTATCTGGTGGCCCGGCCATGGGCGGAACAACATGCCTGGACGGTGAACCTCAAATCGCCCGGTCCCGCCAATCTATTCGTCACGGGATCATCCCTGACGGAATCCGTGGTCGGACGGGCTTTCGTCAATGATATCCGCATTCCGGAAAATAATCTGTTTTATGCCCAGATGTACAAGGACGGCAGGGAAATCCGTTCATCGGTCATCGATATCAAAGGAGATACTCCCGCAGAGTGGGTGGAGGAATTCTACCAGCAGAGCGAGCAGAGGCTGGCTCGCTGCCTGGAACTGCCCGATGAGTGCTTTACCATGGTGACTGCCCAGCCGGACGCCGATGAGGAGTGGCTTGGCTCGCTGACGGTGGACATGATGAAGGAAATTGATTCCGTCGAAGAAACCAAGCTTTTGGAAACGCGGAAGTTCAAATTCAATTGCGGCTGTAATATAGGGCGTATTCTGCCGACGCTGAAGGCGATGGAAGACAAACTTGACGAGTTGTTTGCCGGGGAGAAATCTTTTGAAGTCACCTGCCCGAGATGCGGGGCCGTTTATCCTGTCACCCGCGACATGATTGAGAAGAAAGACGGGGAATAAACCTCTGCTGAAATCCTGTTTTCCGATTGACGTCTGCAATCTTTTTTACAGATGGGTACCGTTGGTGGACAGAGTGCGGATCCTTTTCTTTTTGAGTAGCTGTCCATTCCGAAAATCTGATTCCGGAATGGACGGATAACTTGTGACGGAACTGCAATATATGTTTTAATAAATACTTTCCAGAATGGCTTGGAAAGTCTATCATAAAGCACGTGCCGACGTGTCCTAAATGTCTTCAAGCGTTTCACCGTGGGGCGGACTCTATTTGTCCGCGTTGCGGGTTTTCTTTGGACACTGTCAACCAGCAGTATGGGAAGTCTAAGGTGCCCTTTCGTCGCATTTGCGATCATGCAGGGGCGCTGAGGCATCATGACCGCATTCGGCTGGCGCGGGATCTTGAAAAATATGAACGGCGTATTCTTCCGGCGGCACTGGCTGTTTATTTTCCGAATATTACGGAGCCGTTCAGCTTGATGCGTCATACGTTTTGGATGTTTAATCACATGGATATCCAAGTGGCCGGGTTTGGAGAACGTGGGGAAAAACTCGGGGTGGATCCCCAGTGGCTTCTGGTATTGGTGATTGATGTGAGGACGGCCACGGCCTGTTTCATCTGGGGTTACCAGCTTGATCCCTATATTCATATCGAACGGATTAATGCCAGTATCGTGAAGTCGCGACTTCTTCTGCGCGACGGGCTGTTGATGGCCGGCATCAGGAAAGTGATGAAAGATGCAGTTCGTCATGTGGTCTCACAAGCGGGGCCTGTGTTGCGCCATCCCGGCAAATACAATGTGGTTTTCAAAAAAGAAGAAATGCCTTTCATCGAAGGGAAGGAAACGAAAATCTCTTTTAGGAATGAGGGGAAAATTCCGGATAAGGAGGCGGGAAAGAGAAAATGGGAATTGTAAGATCCTATGGTCGGTGGCTGCCCGGCATGTTAGCCGCCGTATTGTTGATGGGGGCGGTTGTTGCTCCGGGGGAACCGGAACCTTCCGATCCTCAAGATCGGCCGGAAGGGAGTTCGATGCCGGAATGGACGGAGAAGGATCAAAAATCTGTTCTTCTGGGCAAATGGTGGGATTCTGTCTCTTCCTTGTTGCCGGGTGTTCCTTCGGATGATGAGAAAGATGCTCCCATTCCCGCCGTATCGGCATCCGAGACAAGTCCCGTGGATCCTTTCCCGGAAAATTTCGAGAGAGTGGACGAACAGTTCCTGCCGCAGTATATCCGTCCATCCGGTATCGGATTAATTGATCCGCAAAAACTGTTGACGGAGGTTGAACGCGATGACGTCCTGCTCCTGATGGCCAGGCTTCAGGAGCAGTTTGGCATTCATGTGTATGTAAGCATCTTTGCCAAGGGGCAGTCAGTGCCGCCGGAAGTCAATGCTCCAACGCTTGCTCGCCAGGTGTTTCAACCGGGGGAACGCAGCATGTTGCTTCACGTACATCTGGGCGATGTCCAGTCCATGCAGATTGCGGCCGATCAGGAAATGAACGATGCGATGGGGGATCGTCGCAGGCGCATTGTCCTTCACCACATCAAGGAAAATGCTTCCGTGTTTACCGATCCCATGGATCAATTGCTGGAAGCGATGGCGGCTATGGCCCATTATGCGCGGGAGGAAAGCCGGGAGGCCATGACGCAGACCAAACCTGGTATCTCCTTGTCCGGAACCAATATTCCTTCTGTCAATGTAGAAATTACGGAACCTGAGGGCGTCAAAAAGAATTCCATTGGGGCTCTGGTGAAGGTATGGGAGGAGGAAATGCTGGCGTACCGGGATTTGCTGCTCATCGGACTGGTGGGGGTGATCCTTTTTGCAACGGGATATTTCTGGTTTAGGAGCAAGCGCCCTGTTCACTTGCTGCCGAGCGAAGCGGATGTGCGCCTCGGAGCACCCCACGGCGCCGGTATCAGCCGGGGTATCAATTATGGAGATCGTGAGGGAACTCAGCCTGATTCCGTATCGCGCCAGCAGATGCGCGATCATATGAGGGATATCTCTTAAACTCTGAATCCTGTTGGACGAACGAAGGAATGCCGGCGATGAGAGAACATCATGCAACGATACATGGGCTTTGGACGGAAACCGGAGAATTAGAGCTTTCGCTTGCCGGCAATGTACCCGAAGGGGCGGTGATCCGCTACTGTTTCCCTTGGGACGGTCCCCGTTTATTGTTTTTGCAGGGGCAGTACCTGGCTCCCGTCGCATGCGATCCGGGGACGGAAATCCGGGCCAGAATCTTTCTGGGACGCAAGGGAATTTCAGAGGTCCAGGCCTTCACCCGTCCGGGGATGCCTCCGTCATTGCCGACTCCGGAAATCCTGGTGAGGAGGACGCAGAACAGGGACTTTATGGCCTACGACTGGGCTATACGCCATGGGGCGGTGTGCCGTGCCGTGCGGAAGCTCTCTCCCCGTCTCCTGATGTTGGGGGATTCCATTACTCATTTCTGGGGAGGGGAACCCTATGACGATTCTCCCTTGGATTATGTGGCGACGGCTCCTGCCTTGTGGACGGAGTACTTGGAGGGGTTTAAGCCCGTCAATCTCGGATTCGGCAATGACAGGGTGGAGAATGCCTTGTGGCGAGTGGAACACGGAGAACTGGACGGAGCCGCACCGGACTCCCTTTGCGTCGTCCTTCTGGGAACGAACAATCTGCCTGCTTCGTCGCCGGAGGATATCTCTGCCGGTCTCATGGCCTTGTGTGCTTCTGTCAGGGAATGTCTGCCCGCTTGTTCCATTCTGCTACAGGGAATCTATCCTCGGGATGACCAAGGGGAACAGATGCATGGAAAATTGATCGCAACCAACAATTTAATCCGTTATGCCGTAGAATCTTCCGCGATGTCCCGCTTGTATTATGCAGACATCGGTTCTGTGCTGGCGGATGCATCGGGTCACTTGAAACCGGGACTGACGCGCGACGGACTCCATCCTACCCGGGACGGATATCGGGAAATTGCCCGGGTGCTTGTTCCAGAGATAGAACGCCTGTCATGCCGGACATGACGGATACGATTCCTCCTTGCCTCCGGAGATGATCTCGGCATAATCCCGCCAACATGATGATAGATGTATCTGAAGCCAGGATCGAATCTTTGGTTATTCACCGCGTGGTTAACCAAGCCAGTGACCAAAGCAATAAATTTGCCAATGAAGAGGTGACTCTGTCCTCGGAGATGAAGGAGTTACTGATGCGTTTCTTCTTTTCATCCCTGAATCCGGGAGAAATTTACAATTTTTATGCCGGTGCCATGGAGGAGCCGGAATCCGTATGTTCATGTGCCCGGGCTCTTTTCGACGGCGAAGCCGAATTCATGCAAACATCCGTTTCTATAGCGGAGATTCTGCATGACGTCGCGAAGCATCCCCAGGTGAAGGACGGAGACCTCTATGTCGTTCGTTTTTCCGGGTGCCGAGTCGATGGTACGGAAGTGGATTCCCTGGGGCTCTTCAAGTCCGAGGTGAAAGAGACCTTCATCCATTTGGTGGAGGACGACAGAGGTTTCCATATCGAACGCGGAGAAGGATTTAGTGTCAACAAGATGGACAAGGGATGCCTGATCTGTAACGCGGAACGAGACAAAGGGTTCATCTTGAGTGTGTTCGATACAACGGGCAAGGGACGCAAGGCCGCTTTCTGGATCGAAGACTTTCTGGATGCCAGGCTTCAGCGCGACAGCAAGTTCTATACGGAAAACACGGTGAAAAGCGTTAAGGAATTCATCACCAAGGAACTGCCCAAAAAGAAGGAGGTTTCCAAAGATGAAGAATTATCCGTGATGGACAAGACGATGGAATATTTCCGCGACAAGGAACGATTCGACCGTCGTGAATATGAAGAAACCGTTTTTGCCGATGACGAAACACGCCGGGAATTTTCGGAGTTCCTTTCCTGCCGCAATGATGGTCTGGACGATTGGAATCAATTCCCTATTTCCGAAGAAGGAGTGAAGAAGTCCACAAAGTTTCTCAAGAAGGTTATCAAGCTGGACAAGGACTTCAGCATCTACGTCCACGGCAGCGGAAACTTCATGCAGAAGGGTTTTGACAAGGAATACGGACTGAAATACTACAAATTCTTTTACACGGAAGAGAAGTAGGACAGAGGCTTTTTCCTTCCCCTTGTTCCGAATCCTTATAGATCATACAACAGACGGTTCCGGAGTTGATCTCTTGGAACCGTCTGTCATTTGCTCATGGGCGAGCAAGGGGACCTCTGATTATTGGTTGAATTGAGAGGCCAGGACACAGAAATCCTCCTCGGCATGTCCTTCCTCACAGAGGCGCGCCATGATGGAGGAAACCAAGCCGATCTGTGGCGGATCAATGCCTTTTTCCCGTGCCAGTTCGATGGCGTAGGTACTGTCCTTCCGCATGTTGTCCAGGGAGAAATGGGTGGAGAAATCCGCTGCATCCATATAGGGTACCTTGAAGGAGGCGAGGGGGGATGCGACGACGTTCTGGGTCATGGCTTCCAGCAGGTTTTCTGCCGTCATGCCGTGTGCTTTCGTAATGGCGAGAGCCTCTGAAAGTCCCTGCACCATGGTGGCGGAAAGGAGATTGGTGACGAGTTTGAGGACTGTGCCGTTGCCCATTTTCCCCGTATAGATGATGGCCTTGGAGGATTTTTCCAGCAGGGGACGTACCTGTTCCAATACCTTTTTGTCGCCGGACACGTAATAGGCCAGAGTACCGTTGGTGGCCGGTATGCGCGAGCCGGTGAAAGGACAGTCTAGATAGCTGCAACCTATTTGTTTGCAACGTTCTGCAAGAATATGGACTGTTTCCAGGTCAATGGTGGAGTGGTTGAGGATGATATGGTCGTGCGTCAATGCCGGAGCCAGTGCTTCAAAAACTTCCATGCATGCCTGACGGTCTTTGAGATACAGGCTGATGATACGTGTCTGTCCGGCGGCTTCCGCTGGGGACGAAACGGCTCCGATGTGGGTACTTTTGGGAGTACGGTTCCAGACGGTGACGTCAAGACCGAGTGAAGCAAGCCTTCCGGCTACGCCGGAGCCGATGATTCCGAGTCCGAGAATTGCAATGTCGCTCATGTAATGATTCTAGCCGTTTCACGCTAGAGTTTCACGCTTTTTTACTCGGAACGGGATAGGGAAGATCAAAAGAATCTGCCACGGCGTTTTCTGTTGACAAAAGGGTCGTTATTCTTTGTCGCGGGGGCGGGTTGAGGAACCGCTTTTTCTGTCGAGGGTGAGGACTTTTTGCCGGAGGTGCCGGAGTGGCCTGAAGTTTTGCTGCCGGTGGATGTTGAACTTGAAGAGGAATTTTTGGACTCAGTCGATTTACCGGAGTTCTTCGGAGATGACGATGAGGTGGTTTTGGGTTTAACCGGTTGTTCTTCTTTTTTACCGGAAGATTCACGGGAAGCAGGTTTGGCTTCTTGTTTTTGTTCTTCTTGCTTGGATTCCGGTTTGGGTTTGGCTTCCTGCTTGGATTCCGGTTGGGGGACATCTGGCGTGGCGTCCTCTTTTTTATCGTCTTGATTCTTGGAGGGATCCGGTTCCTGCGGGGCGACTGCCTGTGCCGCAGGCTGAGGAGACTGGATGGCTGCAACGGGCTGATTGTGGGTAACAGGGTTGGTTACCTGGAGACCATCTCCGCTCGGTTGAGAAGAACCGTCTGCCTCCGGTTCCGGAGTATTGGCGATGACTGGTTGGATAACCGGCAGAGCTGTTCCTTCTGCCAGAGCTTTCTGCAGTTCGGGATCGGGCAGGGCCCCTGCATTGATGGCTTTGTCGTAGGAAACTCGCGCTTCTTTGAATTTGCCGCCTTTGGCAAGTGTCGCAGCCATGTTGAAATAGGCATCCGCAAAGGCCGGGTTGACCTTGACAGCCTGTTCGTAGTAGGAGACGGCTTTGTCGGTGTTGTTGTAGAGACTTTCGATATTACCGAGATAGAGCAGGGCCGTTGCGTTGTCCGGTTCGATCCGAACGGTTTCCGTAAAGGATTCCGTCGCTTCCTTGTAGCGGCCGGAACTGTACCGGGCGATGCCTAGCAGGAACTGGGCCGGAGCGGAATCCTTGTCGATTTCCACAGCGCGTTTGAGGTGGATGATCGCTTCATCGACAAGACGGCGTTTCAGCAGGATGGCTCCCAGGTTGACACGCCCGGCAAAGTGATCAGGCTTGCTGTCGAGCAGTGTTTTGTAAAGTTGTTCGGCCGCTGCGTAACGGCCTTTGTTAAAGGCTTTTTCCGCGGCTTGTCCCATGGCTTCCATTTCGTACTGGCGCTTGATTGCCAGTTCGGTTTCCTGGCGCAATCTGTCTTGGTCTGAGGCGAGTTTGAGAGCTTCCGCCTCTTCTTCCCGACGCTGTTCCTTGTTGCGTTTGTCAATAGTGGCGAGGAGCTCTTCTTCTTCGGGCGTCAGTTTCAACTTGCTCTCGTCATTGAGCATAGTGAGAGCTTCCGCCATCTTGGGATCTTTGAGTTTGAGACGAGTATAGGATTCGATGAGAAGTTCCCGGCTCTTGACCTGGGTGGCAAGCAGGCGCATTTGTTTGTTGACGGCGGAACGCAGGATCCGGTTTTCTTCGATGTCGAGAGGGTCTGCTTTGGGAGAGGCTGCCAGTTTTTCCAGTTCGGCTTCCGTGTTGACAAGTTTAGTGTTCAACTCCGAGATGCGTCTGCGATAGCCGATGTTCTCGTCAAACATAGCTGCGAGGCGTACTTTCAGCTGTGCCACTTCGGCACGCGTCGCTTCCAGTTCTTTGAGATTGACGGCTCGCATATCTTCGCTTTGTTGTTTTTCGTTTTCCAACTGGGCGATTTTGGCTTCGGCTTCTTTGAGACGTGCGGCGAGGGAAAGGTTGGTATCAAGGAGATTCTTTGTTTTTTCCGGGCTATTGAGTTCAATAATGGCCGCGAGCTGGTCCCTTTCCTTGCGCAGGGCATCTCGATCCTGAGTGACTTCCGCCAGCATTTCCTGGCTTTGTTCAAGCTGCTGGGTGAGATGGGCGACCTGGTCTTCCGCCTTTTGGCGAGCTGTTTTGGATTCTTCGAGTTCCTTTTTGGTCGAGTCCAGTTGCTTGGTCAGAGAACGCACGAGTTCGTTGTTAAAATTGCGTTCCTGTTTGAGTTGGGCTTCCAGTTCGTTGTAGCGTTCCTGCAGCGCCTTTTCTCCGGCTTCGGCTAGGACTTTCTGCTTGGTGGCGATCAGGAGTTCCTGCTTCGTTTCCTTGAGAGCATTAATAAGGGCTTCATTTTCAAGCTTGAGACGCATGTTCTCATGTTCCAGCCTCTCATAGCTTGATCCTGCGACTTCGGCTGAGGCAGGAGAAATGGGAACGTAAGGTTGTCTGTTGCTTTCGGAATTCAGCCGGCGTTGGGCACCGCTTTGGGCCCGGCGTTGGGCTTCCAGTTCCTCGAATGAAGGGATGCCTCTTACTCTTTGGGCTCCACCTTGTTCCGCAGCATGCTGCTCGGCTTCTTTTCCTTGTTTGGCTGCTTGCTCTTTGGCAAGAGCCGTCCAGCTGCTGAGATTGTCCTGAAGGAGTTTTTGACGGCGTGCTACCATGGAAGTCCTCCATTGAGGATGGTCGCGTGCAATAGCCGATATGATCGTGGAGGCATCCTTGATTTTGTGGATGGCCTCGACGTATTGCTGTTTTTTTGCAAGACGTTCGCCTTCATCGCACATTTTCCATGCATGGTAGTACAGTTCACTTGGGTCGCTGCCGACTGCACTGAAAGACGATGAAACGGGAGCTCCGTCTTGTGCCCGGACAATCACCGGGACCGAACAAGCCAGAAGAATAAGGCAGACGGCTAATCCGGACAGTCGAGGTTTCATGGAAGTGGAAGAGAGATGGGGCGGAATGGAATGTGGCAGTTCAGCCAATTCAACCGCAATCTTGCAATCAGGCAAGGATTTTCCACGTCTTGCTGCGTTTATCCGATGCGGAAACGAACGGTTTGGACGGTATTGTGTCCGAATTCAGCTCTGAGCTTTTCCAGAAGGGCTCCCTGCCATTGCATCATGTGGTAGCGCATGGCCGGTTGGAGAACATGAATCGTGGCTATTCCCCTGGCGATGGAGACGAGTTCCGCCTGGCTGCCGATAAAGTCGCCGGCTGCCCGTTTCCAGCCTTCGCGGAGGGTTTCGGGATCTACAGACGGACCGTCCAGTGGGAGTTTGGAAAGCACTTCGGCCAGGATGTGTTCCATACTGCGCGGTTTCCGCATGTCTTCGGCGGATGTAACGCCGAACCAGTCGGCCATTGCCTGGTCCTGGTTGCGAAGTCCCGTGGAGCGGTAACGCCTCCTTACAGGGGAGGAGTCCGGATCGGAGGGGGATTTCTCTTGTGGATTTTCCGGCATGCGGGCGGTGACGAAAGAAGCCCGGTGGTTGTAGGCAACCTGCCGGGCTCCGGAATGAAACAGATCGAAATGCCGGTTTTTTATTCGCCGTCGTCGCCGATAGCTTCCACGGGACAGCCTTCCATGGCTTCCTCGCAGGCATTTTGTTCTTCTGCGCCGGTAGGTTGCTTGATGACGATGGAGTAGCCTTCGTCGTCGTTTCTGCCAAAGTTATTGGGGGCGGTTTCGCGGCACAGGTCGCAATCGATGCAGGAAGAATCTACATAGAACTTACCGGGAACATTGCCTTCGTTTTTGTCGTTTATATCAGCCATATTGATGATGAGTTAAGTGGTGAACGTTTTTACAAATTCAGTATTTGTTCGACTTTGGCAATCTTTTTTTGTTGCAGGGGGGGCAAGTATGAAAGAATGTTTGTGCCGGGACATCCGTTTCCGGACGTCTGCATGCGTTTGCCGCCTATGAAATCATCATTTCCATCCAGCCAGGATTCCGACCAGAATCATCAAAAAACAGGATTTTTCCCCGTCTGGGGAGGTCTTCTTCTGAGTCTCGTTTCCGGAGCTTTGATGTTTGCTTCATTCCCTCCGCTGGACCAGGGTGTTCTCATCTGGGTTTCCCTGATCCCTCTGCTAATTCCCCTTTGGTCAGGTCGCCCCAGGAAAGCTTGGAATGGACTGATTGTTTACGCTTTGTATGGATGGATCTTCGGCCTTGTCTTTTTTGGAGGAAGCCTCTGGTGGATCAACGAAGTAAGTACTCTTGGGTACGTGTTCCTAGTAATATTCCTCTCATTATATCCGGCTCTTTGGACGGCATTGATGGGGACGATTCTGCGCCCGGCATTCCGGCAGGAACCGCCTGCTGTCGCCGTGTCCTGGAAGGAACGCAAAGCAAAATGGGCGCAGTGGTGCGGGATTGACATGAAAGTGACCGTCAAGGCGGCTATGATGGGTGCCGCTCTCTGGGTCTGTATGGAATGGCTTCGGGGATGGGTGTTCACCGGATTCGGCTGGAACGGCATGGGCGTGGCGCTGTACAACGGACTTTCTTTTGCTCAGATGGCGGAATATGTCGGTGTGACAGCTTTATCCTTCATTCCGGCGATGGTGAATATCTGGCTGTGGTGTATTGGTCGTCGACTGGGCATCATGGTGCTGCGAGAAGGGCGGCGTACCGTGCCGTGGGATTTCTTTGCCATGACTCTATTCCTTGTCATCGTTTTCCTGTGGGGGATGATGCTTGCCAATGCGTATGCTCCTGGACAAAAGAATGAACGAGTGCTTCCCGTTCTTGCCGTTCAGCGTAATTTGACGCAGCAGTACAAATGGAATCCCAAGAACCGGGAGGCTATTTATTTGGAAATGGCCGAAGCTACGCGCGACGCTTGTTTGGAACTTCAGGAGAATTCCCTTCGCAAAGCCGATATTTGCGAAACTGTCCAGCTTGAACAGCCCACCTGGATCATTTGGCCGGAGAGTTCTCTGCCGACTTCATCCAATTTTTCCAGGGAAACGGGAGATTTGGTTGTTCCCGGCCAATACAATGAATGGTTTTTCAATTCCGACAGTCTGATGGGGCAGGTCCGCAAGGAAGTGCCGATGGATTTTATCCTGCTGACCGGCGCCGATGAGGCCTATTGGGATAAGAATCTGGAAAAAGCCGAGATGTATAACACCTTGATGGCTCTGGAAAGTGACTTTGATTCCCGGAAAACCTATCGCAAAATTCATCTCGTGCCCTTTGGAGAATACATTCCTTTTAGGAAGGAACTCCCAGTTCTGGAAAAGGCATTCGAGTTTTCAGCCGGGACACCCATGGGTAGCAATTTTACGTCTGGGGAATCTACCGATCCTCTTTCCCTGCCGATAGTACCGGGGAGCCTGGTTCATGTACAGGCCATTCCGACTATCTGCTTTGAAGATACGGTCGGCAGGCTTGTGAGGTTGTTTGCCCGCCCGGAAAGCCAGGTGATTGTCAATGTTACCAACGACGGATGGTTCAACCATTCCTGGGCTAACGAACAGCATTGGAGGAATGCCGCCTTCCGCAGTATCGAATTGCGGCGTTCCATGGTACGTGCCGCCAATACGGGGGTGAGCGTTGCTCTGGCTCCCAATGGCGCCGTGATAGCCGACATTCGCGATGCTGATGGCAGTCCCTTCCTGAAAGGCTACATGTATGCCCGTCTGCCCATTACATTCACCGGCATGACTCTCTATGCGTTGCTGGGAGATTGGGCGGTGGTTCTCTGTGGCCTCTCCATCCTGATTCTTCTCCTGCGCTACTGGAGGCACGGGAATAGACCTAATTCTGAAAACCGTGAAAAACCCGTCATTAAGGATGGAAAATTCGTCCGGTCTCCGGCGGCATCCGGGAAATAAAAGGGTTGTTTTTCAGGTCTCAAGCCAGGGGAGATGTCTTCCTCTGCCTTATCGAGGTTAAGGATGGGAGGAAAATCACTTCTTTTGGGCTGGACTTTATTGCTGCTTGAGAATATCCGGCCTAAAAGGAAACGGGATATGGAACAAAGAAGTAGGGGGTCCCGTACATCACGTACGAAACCCCCTACTGTTAATTTTTTTCGTAGCAGTGTGATTAAGCGCGGAGGGATGCACCTTCCTTGGCTTCGATGGCGCTCTTCGCCTGGGCGAAGATAGCGTCAAAGGAGGCTTCGTCGGCGACGGCCAAGTCGGCAAGAACCTTGCGGTCAAGCTCGATGTTGGCAGCCTTGAGGCCTTCCATGAAGCGGGAATAGGTCAAACCGCGATCACGAACGGCAGCGGAGATACGAGCGATCCAGAGACGGCGGAACTGGCCCTTCCTTCTCTTGCGGTCACGGTATTCATACTGCCATGCTTTGTAGACGGCATCCTTGGCGTAGCGGAAGAGTTTGCTGCGGAATCCGCGGAAACCCTTGGCGCGCAAAAGAATACGCTTGCGGCGCTTACGGGAGGCCGGTCCATTTGTGGCACGTGGCATAGTTTATCTCTATTTCTATCTTGAACAGACTGTTCTTCCTCACCTCCTTGCAGTCTCGCCTGTTCTTATCTTCCTGACTTGGGAAGAAGGCTGCACGAAGGCCCCCCGTTCAGCGGGAGGAATGCCCGGTTGTTGCGAGCGTTTCTATGGTTCTTCAGTTGAAGGGCAGATTCTGCTTGATTGCCCAGACTTGCGTTTCATCCACGAGGGCAGCCTTGCCAAGCTGGCGCTTGCGCTTGCTGGATTTCTTCTGAAGGATGTGGCGCTTGCCTTGTTTGCGGCGCAGAACCTTGCCCGATCCGGTTACCTTGAAACGCTTGGCGACAGCCTTGCGTGTTTTGTTGATACCACCTTTGCGGGTCATGGTGGAAAAATTATACGCCTAAATTAGGTCTTGGCAAGACTAAAACGGTTAAGAAAAGATAAAGAAAAGAACTTTTTTTGTCCGGAAGGTGGGAAAAATCACGTCCGGGAAGTTCCTTGTTCCTTAAGTTGTCTGATTTGGTCGCGAATGATGGCGGCGCGTTCGAATTCAAGGTGGGCGGCAGCCTGGCGCATTTCTTTTTCCAGTTCTTCGATGGTAGGTGTGTCTCCGTATCCCGTTTCATCTTCGGCGACGCGGGAGGAACCTTCATCATCGTCCGCATAGAGTCTGAGCGGTCCTTGGACCGGACGGATGACGCCTTGCGGGACAATGCCGTGTTCAGTGTTGTAGGCTTGCTGGATAGAGCGGCGGTAATCGGTGAGCTCCAGCAGGCGGTGGATAGAGTCTGTGACGACATCGCAGAACAGGACGCATTCTCCGTGGATGTGGCGGGCTGCGCGTCCGGCTGTCTGGACGAGGGATGTTTCATTGCGCAGGAAGCCTTCCTTGTCGGCGTCGAGGATGCAGACGAGGGATACTTCCGGCAGGTCGAGTCCTTCCCGCAGGAGATTGATGCCGACGAGAATGTCGATTTTGTGCGCGCGGAGTTCCCGGAGGATTTCCACGCGTTCGACGGCATCGACGTCGGCGTGGATGTAGGAGACTCGCAACCCGATGCCTTTGAGATATTCCGTGAGGTCTTCCGCCGTTTTTTTAGTAAGGGTGGTGACGAGCACGCGTTCGTTTTTGGAGGCGCGGTCGTGGCAGAGTTCGATAGTAGCGTCGATTTGTCCTTTGAGGGGCTTGAGGGTAATGGTGGGCTCCAGCAGTCCGGTTGGCCGGATGATTTGTTCGACGATCAGAGGTGTCGATCGTTTGGTGGGGTCGAATTCTTCGATTGGCTGGCTCGTAGGGCTGGGGTTGACGCGGATGTCCTTGGGGGAATCGAACACGACGCCGCGGAAGTTTTCCGGGATGTCCGCTCCGCGTCTGTTGCGTTTGACGGGGATGAAGGTTTTGTTGTCCGGTCGGCAGTTGATGAGTTCGAACGGACCGGGGGTAGCCGAAGCATAGACGATCTGTTTTTGCCTCTCCATGAATTCCTCAAAACGCAGGGGACGGTTGTCCATGGCACTGGGGAGGCGGAATCCATGCTCAACGAGGACGGATTTGCGGCTGCGGTCTCCTTCGTACATGCCTCCGATTTGCGGGACACCGGCATGGCTTTCATCGATGAGCGTCAGGAAATCGTTGCCGAAAAAGTTGAGCAGGGTTGATGGAGCACTGCCGGGTAGACGTCCGGAGAGGTGGCGGGAGTAGTTTTCGATGCCTTTGCAGAAGCCGAGTTCCTGAATGAGTTCCAGATCGTATTCCGTACGCATTTTCAGTCGTTGTGCTTCGAGCAATTTATTCTGTTTTTCGAAGAAGGCGACCTGTTCGTCGAGTTCTTCGCGAATGTTGCGGATGGCGACGGCTCGTTTGTCGGGCGGAGAGACGTATTGCTTGGCAGGAAAGAAAGCGTAGGTGGGCAGGTGTTCTCGCACGCGTCCGGTTTCGGCGTCAATGAGGGAAATCCGGTCAATTTCATCACCGAAGAATTCTATGCGGACGGCTGTACCGTCGGATTCCGCCGGATAGACTTCCACGACTTCTCCGCGGACGCGGAACGTGCCCCGGTGGAATTCGAAGTCCTTACGTTCGTAAAGGCAGACGACCAGCTGCCTGAGGAAGTCGTCCCTGTCCATGATCTGGCCCTGTTTGATGGAGACGATGAGGTGGGCGTAGTCCTCCGGAGCACCCAGGCCGTAGATGCAGGAGACGGAGGCGACGACGATGACGTCCCGTCGCGTGATGAGCGATGTCATGGCACTGATGCTGAGACGGTCGATTTCGTCATTGATGGCGGAGTCTTTTTCAATGTAGGTATCCGTGCGCGGAATGTAGGCTTCCGGCTGGTAGAAATCGAAGTAGGAGACGAAGTACTCGACGGCATTGTCGGGGAAAAACCCCTTCATTTCCGAATGAAGCTGGGCTGCCAGCGTTTTGTTATGTGAAATAATGAGGGTCGGCTTGTCGACATGGGCAATGAGATTGGCCATTGTAAACGTCTTGCCACTCCCCGTAACTCCCAGCAGGCATTGGTGTTTGTTACCCGCATCCAGGGATTTGCACAGTTTGCCGATGGCCTGGGCCTGGTCTCCGGACGGGCGGTAGGAGGTGTCGAGGTGGAAGGACATGGCTTGAATGTCGGAAGGAGGCGGAGAGTGGTTAAGTGCATGCGGACACCCTTACCGTTTGACAAGAAAGTGCCGTCGGAGGCATACATAATGCCCATGTACATACCTACGCAGACGGAAAGGTACTCCAAACGATCGCTTCTGACGCTCATCCTTTGTGTCATGTCTCCGTCAGGCGTGTATGCCTATTTACTGGCCGACAAGATGCCGATGCCGGTGGACAGTATTCTGGGTTTGCTAAACATCTTCCTGTTTTTTACATATCCCCTGGCGTTTGTTTTTGCCAAAATCAGTCTTCCCTGGGTTGGAAGTGTGATTGCTTCCCTCTTGGTTCATGGCGGAGCCATCGCCCTGATTTATACGCGGAAGGAATGGACGGCTAAGAGAATGATCAGTCTGGCTATTTCTATAGGCATGGCAGACCTTCTTGTTCTTAAAGCCATTAACTCTATCGGAACCGTTGCCGGGAGCTGATCCGGGGTGAGCGATTGGTCTCTCCTTTTTTACGGGCACATATGGTTCTGCCGCTTGTTCTTCCGGAATGACCGGGAAACGAGATCGTTGATTTTTTCAGCAATGCATTGACACCTACCGGCCTCTGAGTAGTATCTCCGCAGCCGTGAACGAAAAGAAGGTACCATCCATCACATTGCCGACGCATGATTACGATATGATGTATAAGATGAGTAACCATGCCGTTGTCGGGGTCTTTCGTCAAAATGTCCTCCTGGTCAGGAACAGCAGTTTGACTACTTCCATCCCTCAGGAACACGATGCCTACGATGTCAAGCGCACGCCGGAACGTGTGATCGTGCGCGTGCTTCATAACGGTCAGGAAGTGTTCCAGTGTATTTTTACTCCTCCTTTTGACTATTGACCTCGCATTGCATTGAAGCGGGTTATGAATGATCCATTCAGAAAGTGCATCGGAATACTGACCGCGGGAATGTTGATGTCCTGCAGCATGGGAAGTTCCGATGGCGGAAGGTGGGAGCCCGTAGCCGATGGCAAGCGCAGAGATCCTATTGATGCCGAGGAAGTGCTTTTGATGGATGAATTCCCATCCTGCCCCTATGTCCATGTCGGATCGTTTACTCCGGCGCCCGGTACGAATCCGCGTCTCAACATGGATTATAGCGATGCGGAGCGCGTCCGGTACTTTAAGAGCCGGGCGGCGGCTATGGGCGGCAATACGGTTGTCATCCTGGAACCCAGAGTCAATTACAAGTCTTCGTCCCGTGATGCGGGTACCCGAGTAGAGGTCATTTACGTTCGCGAAGAAGAAGGGACTCACGGCGGAGACGATATCGGTTCGTCATCAGATGTTGTGCCGATGAATGAAGAATTGATGCAAATCTACTGATTGCCCGCCATTCCCCTCTTTCTTCTCTTCGGGGGAAGGAGATATTCCTTACACCTTGAGATTAGTCCAGCTTTTCCCGCGGACAATCTTGTAGAAAATGAAACACTGCAGGGCAGATTCAGCCGCGAAGAGCAGCCAAATTCCCCACAAGGTCATGGTAGAGGGGAAGAAGGTGAACCAGAGCCATGTGACGAAGACGCGGAAGAATCCCATGACTCCGTAGGAAATGAGCATTACCCGCTTGGTGTCCCCGGCTCCGCGGAGCGACGACTTCATCACGATGCAGGCCGCGAAAAAAGGTTCCACCAGAATCATTGTCCGAAGAACGGGAATTCCCAAATCGATCATCTCGGGATTTCCCTTGGCGAAGATTTCGATGAATGGTCCGGGCAGGATAAAAAAGATCGCGCCAAGAACTCCCATGAATACGACGGCATACTTGATGCACTTCAGGATGGTGATGCGGGCCAGCAAGGCATTGCGGGCTCCCAGGTACTGGCCGACGAGAGTAGCGGCAGCCATGCCGATGGCAAAACCGGGCAGAAAGCTCATGGACTCGATGCGGATGGCGATGTTGTGTACGCCGAGGGCTCCCGGCATGGGGAGTTTGCTGATGATAGACAGGCAGAACATCTGAATGGCCCAGATGCCGAAGACCTCAATGGCCTGGGGAAGTCCGATGCGCAGGATGCGTCCCTGCATGTTCCAATCCGGCTTCAGGCTTTCTCCGTCCAAATGGATGGGCGGGACGAAGTTGTGTCCATGGGCGTGGGCCAGGGAGTCCAGGTCTGTCTCGGCCCTTCCTTCGTAGAGTCTGTTGCGGCGTTTGTAGAGGACGAGTATTAGGAAAATCAGGCTGGCGGCGAATCCGCACAAGGTTCCCGCCGCAATGCCTGCGATGCGCCATCCCCCCAGGGGAGCAGGGGCAAAAATGAAAATGAGGCCGAAGATGACGTTGAGCAATCCGGCCGAAAGCATGATGTTGAAGGGTAGACGCGTATCACCGGCTCCCCGGAGGGCGGCATTCAAGGCAAAGACAACTCCGCTGAATGGCGCCGTGAACGAGGCGATCGTCATGTACTGCATGGCATAGGCCTGGGCTTCCGGCGTCATGGTCAGGATGTACGTGACCATGATTTTGCTGGCGATGAGCATCAATCCGCAGGAAAGGACTCCGGCTATGGCTCCGAGGATACCGGCCTGGCAGGCGGCGTGGTTGGCCGTTCTGTATTCGCGGGCTCCCGTCATGCGCGACACGATAGCCGTCGATCCCATGCCGACGGCACCTTGCATGACGAAGCCAAGCCAGACGAGGAAAACGCTGGCTCCCATGCCATCGGCAATATACATGGTATCCTGCGCGTTTGTACCGATGGACGTAGCGATAAAAAGATCCCAGGAGGTGATAAAGAAGCTGATGACCTGTTCCAGGAACGGCCAGAAGGCAATCATCCAGATTTGCCGGGGAAGCGTGAGTCCCGCGAGTTTCCCCCCGAGACGTCCGCGGGTCATTTTACCGCGGATTACTCCTTCTCTTGCGTCGCCTGCACTCATGCTTCCCCCCTGTAAATGCTGGCTATTCCTCCGTTGAGCGGCTCAACGGAAACGTCGATGAATCCGGCTTGGCCGATCAGACTGCACATTGCCTCGCCGCAGGGAAAATCCTCAATGCTGCGGGCAAGATAATCGTAGGCTTCTCGGTGCCCTGTCATCCATCCGGCCACCATCGGCAGAATCCGGTGGAGGTACCAGCGGTACGGTGCGCGCAACAGCCCTGACGGCAGCGAAAAGTCGAGGATGAGCAGGTGGCCTCCCGGACGCAGCATCCGCTTCATTTCTTTCAGAGCGCCGGACCAGTCCGCCATGTTGCGGAGGCCGAAGGCGACGGTGACTGCATCGTATCCTTTGTCGGGGAAGGGCAGATCCATTGCGTCGGCGCAAACGATGTTGGCAACACCGCGGGCTGCCGCAATGTCGAGCATCGGCTGGCAGAAATCGGATCCGGTAATTTCCGTATCCGGCATGGCATGTTGCATGACCAAGGCCAGGTCTCCCGTTCCGGTAGCCAAATCCAGGAGCCTTGACGGTTTCCATTCCGAGACAATTTGAGCGACGCGGTTTCTCCAAAGAAGGTCAATGCCCATGCTCAGAACATGGTTGGTGGCGACATACCTGGGAGCAATGGATGCAAAGGCATTTTTGACAAACTCCGGATTTTGCATGGCGAGTAGTTCACATCGAAAAGAGGAGGGAATCAAGCGTGAATTCATTTTCTTTTCAACGAATTCTTTGCGGGGATTGTTTAACACTGAAATAATTCTATTTCTTATAAATAATCATACGGGGAAAACGACATGAAACCGGGATATCTCTTTGGAACTTGCCCTTGCGCCACATCTGCAGGACAATTATTGCTGCGTATCACTTTGGGGGTGGCCATGTGGCCTCACGGAGCCCAGAAGGTACTTGGATGGTTCGGTGGCGGAGGCCTTGATGCAACACTGTCCGCTTTTACGGGAGGCATGGGTATTCCCGCGCCCTTGGCCTGGATTGCCATCCTGACGGAATTTTTTGCTCCTCTGGCGATTGTGTCCGGGTTGTTGACGCGTCTGGCCGCATTGGGATTGGCGATTACGATGGGCGTAGCCATGACGCACAATTGGGATCATGGATTCTTCATGAATTGGTACGGCAACCAGTCAGGAGAAGGTATCGAATATCAGATCTTGTATGTCGGCGCCGCACTTGCCCTAATGCTGATGGGGGCTGGAAAATATTCCCTGGATGCTCTGTTGGACAGGAAATAACTTTCTGGAACGCCCGTTGACTCCGTCCTGAGGGAAAATTCGAAGGGCGGAGGGTTCCGGGTAAAATCGGACTTGATTTTATTTCTCCTGCACGCTAAACGCGCGTCGTCATGCAATGTCGTTTTTTGACAAGTATTTTGCTCGTTGCTTCTGTATTGATGTGGGCTTCCTGCTCGTCGATGCAGGATAAGGCCGACCCGAACAGATTGCCTGATGGGCGCATAGGCGCAAGTTATCAGGATTTTCTCAATCGTTCCGACTATCGTGATACGCGCGACGTCTGGTACCATGACGAGCGCATTGAAAAGGCAAATACCGAAAACAGCAAAATCGTGGTGCGCCTGGGAGCTCAGCGCGGCGCTCTATACGTGAACGACGAGATTGCTATGGATTTTCCGGTTTGTACCGGGCGTTCCTCTTACGAAACCCCGAGGGGCAGTTTTCGCATTATCGAAAAAGTCCGGGATTACCGTTCCCGTTCCTATGGCAGCGTGTACAATGCATCCGGCGACTGCGTGAATTCCGATGCAACATCTTCGTCTCCCGTTCCCTCCGGCGGTAAGTTCGTTGGTGCTTCCATGCCTTTGTGGATGCGGATCAAAGATGGCTATGGCCTGCATGTTGGCCGTGTCCTGCGCGATGCTGATTCCCACGGATGCGTGCGCATTCCCCAGGAAGCTTGCAGTTATCTTTTTGAGAAGTGCGGGGAAGGGACGCGCGTTGTGATCGAGGACTGATGTTCGTCTGCAACAGGGTTTGGGGTTGAATTGCCCGGGTGCGTCTGCCATTATCATAAGTCATGTTACGGATGATTCCTACTCGTCTTGGCGTTGCTATCCTGTCGGCCGGGCTGTTGCTGTTCATGCCTGCGGCGGGAGCTCCGTCATCTTCCGTGAAACCGCAGCAGAACAAGCCTGCTCCTGTCAAACCGTCCGCGCATGACGATGATGAAGACGAGATCGTTTCGAGCGTCCGTCTGGATGATGACGGCAACAGGCAAGATACGGCGTCTGGGGAGAAGGAAGGCCTGGACGATTCCCCTTCTTTCGTTCCTATTCCCGATCAGGAACAGCGGGGTGATAACGATGGCGCTGGAAACGGAAAAAAAATAAGTATTTCCGGAGTCAAGGGGGATCAGTCCCAGGCTGCGACCGAATCCTACGCCAAAACCCGCACGTCGGCCCGTACGATGGCTTTGCTTATCCCTGCTCCGCGAGGTCAGATTCTGGATCGCAACGGGGAAGCCTTCGCCCAGACGAAAGTCGCCTATCAGCTTGCCCTTCGTTTCGGACAGTTTGAAAACGAAGACCGTGAGAATATTGTTCGTTTCGGGCGTTCCTGCCTTGAAAAAGCGCATCAAATTACAGGAAAAACCTGGGAATTTACCGATGAAAAATTGTGGCAGCATTACAAGGACCGTCGTTGGCTTCCCCTGCCTGTGACCAATGTAATTCGCGACGATGAGGCGGAGAAAATCCGTACCCAGGTGGACAAGGTGCGTGGTCTGGAACTCCTGCCCATTTACATCAGATATTACCCCGCCAAGGAAATGGCCGCCCACATTATCGGGTATGTCGGCTCCAAGGGAAAGTTGCCATCCGGGCCGATCAACCATATGGATCCCTTGTGGGAACAGACGGAAGGCCGCATAGGGCTGGAAAAGGAATATGATCATACATTGAACGGCAAGCCCGGTGTGTGGCGCCTCATGTTCGATGAAGATGGCAATAAAATTCTCGACGAACTTCAATCGCGTCCCAAGCCCGGCGGTTCGCTTGTGACGACTCTTAATCTCAGTTGGCAGAAGAAGGCGGAAAAGGCTCTGGGCAAGGGAGCCCGGCGCGGCGCCATGGTCGTCATCGATTGTAAGAGCGGTGAAGTCCTTGTGATGGCATCGACTCCATCGTATGATCCCAACCTGTTCATTCCCAACATATCCCAGAAAGATTTTGAGGCGTTGAGCACTCATCCTTCCAAGCCTCTTCTTTCCCGTGCCTTCCAGGGTAAATATCCTCCGGCATCTACCTTCAAGGTGATTACGGTGATGGCAGCTCTGAAATACGGCGTCATTGATGCCAATACGACAGTCAATTGTCCGGCATCCATCCAGATCGGCAAGCATACGTTCCGGAACTGGAGCAAGATTCCGGAAGGGTATATCAACTGTGTCCGCGCCCTGGCTAGGTCGAATAACATATTCATGGCGTTGACGGCTATGCGCTTGGGCAACACGTCCGTATCTTCGGCCAACAGGCTTTTGGATACGGCCCGGTTGTTTGGTTATGGTTCCAAGACCGGTTTGCCCATCCCGGATTACAAGGGGTTGGTACCGGATAGCGAATACATGATCCAGCGCCACCACCGCAACTTCATGTCGGGAGATGTTGTCAACATGTCGATTGGGCAGGGTGTGTTGCTGGCTTCCCCTTTGCAGGTTGCTCATGCCATGGCGGGTATTGCCAACGGCTACGGCCTTCCCAAACTTCATCTTGTCAAACAGATTCAAGATAGCAACGCCAATGTCATTTATGTGGCCAACCCGGAAATTCAGACTCCCCTGACCGAATATGCCAGCGAGATTGCCGTCGTCCGCAAGGGTATGGATGCGGTGGTCAATGGAGAAGGTGGGACGGGCCGCCATGCTAGATTGTCTTATACGTCCATTGCTGGGAAGTCCGGTACGGCCCAGTGGGGGCCTGAGAAGGATGACTCCCGTTTGGCTTGGTTTGCCGGGTTCTTGCCAGTCGATAATCCTCGGTATGCCTATGCCGTGCTTTATGAAGGTCTTCCAGGGGAACGAATCGGCGGAGGCGCCAAGGCTGCCCCGATTGTGAAGGAATTTTTTGAAAGTGTGAAGGAAGACGTTAAGGCTGAGCTCAACCCGGAAACCGCCATTCCCGTTGCCGTGCCGGCGGATGAGCCCGACCCCGGGGCAGCCAAGCCTGCTTCCGGCATGGATGTTCCACCTATTTCTGCGGCTCAGTTATCCGAAGAGGTGGATGATTCCTCGGATTCCAACAAGAAGATGGTTCCCGTCAATCCTGGTTCCGCCTCTGTCCCGGCGGAAAATACAAGTCCCAGCATGTATCCCCAGCCCGGAGACCCGGATTATATACCCGGACTGCCCAGACAAATTCCCCGTAATTTGAGAAAATCCCCCGTTCCCGCAGAGGCTCCGAAGCCGGTAATGCCTCCTGTAGAAGACGATATTCCGGTGGCGGAGCCACTGTAGTCTGATTTCCGACTCTGGAAATTCCGGAAGAGGAGCGCAGAAGTTGTTTGCAACTTGATCCTGCTTGCTCCATATTGTGTGTAGTATGAAACTGCACACATACCGTTATCTTGCGGTCCCCTTTGCGGCGGCCTGCTGTCTCACTTCCTGTAAGGATGAAGGCCCGAAGGAACCTCCCGTGCCCCAGGCTCCCCAGGTTAAACCGGCTACTCCGGCGGAACGTTCCGCCAAGCTGGCTCTTTTGGATTTAGTCCCGGCGGAAAGTTCCTGTGTTTATGCCCTGTACGATATACCTTCCGTGGTGCAGTCGTTTATGGCATCCCATACGGGGGAGTACATCAATTCCGCCTCCCAGCTTAAGCAAGATGCTAGTCCTGACACGAGTGAAGAAGAAAATGCTGTCCCCGCAGAAACGGAAGTGGATACGACCAAGTTGATGGCCGGTGGTGACAACGCTTCTCCTGCGGCTCCGGTAACGGTCAAACAGAAAGTTTCCGTTCCTGTGAAGAATGTAGTGATTGCCGGAGGTTCGGACATGCCGGCCTTATTCACCAAACTGGCCCCTGTGCTACAAAAAGTGAGCGAAATTACACAGAGCCAGAATATCAATACGATGACGGATGGATTGTTCTCAGCTCCCGGAAAGTCTCTAAAGATGGATCCTGCTTCTATTCAGCAGCTCGTCTCTGCAGGACTTGAGTTGCTTGACAAGATTGATTTGGAATCAGAAACGGGAACCGCTCCTGTTTTCATTGCCGTGGAAATGGATGAGGAAGCCGCTACTCAAGTAAAGACATCTGTTACCCAGTTGGGAATGATGGCCGGTATGATGAGCCAGGGAGCATTGATGCCGAGTACTGCGGAAACTGGCGGCGTATCGTTTTCCGGCGTCAAGCTGGATGGCCCCAAGGCCTCCAAGATGGTTGCTGCTGCCCTCGCCGGTAGCGGAATGGATGCAGCTACGGTTAACAAGATTATCAACAAGATTTCAACGGCCAAGCTGCATCTGCTTGTCGGTTTCAAGGGTAATGTCGGTATGGCAGTGTTCTGCTCCAATCCCAAGCAACTGACACTTCCTGCATCTCCCGCCGAATCCATCCTCGGTAAACAGGAATTTGCTTTCGTAGACGGACATTTGGATTCCCGGGCATTTTGCGTTTCATTTGCAACGTCCCCCCTCTTGAAATCTCTGATGGATATTTCCAAAGCCTATTCCCAAGGGCAGACGAATGGAGTTGTCAATGCATTGGTTACGGCCCAGCAAAAGCATGGTCTTGATAAAGCGAAAATCGATCAGATTTGCAGTGATATTAAGGCATTGAATGCCAGTGAACAGGCGATGTATGACTTCTGCGATGTGACACAGCCCGTATCTTTCTACTCCTGGTGGAACAAAGGATTGATGGGTGAAATCAAGACCGGAACCAACAATATTTACGATTGGAAACATTCCGCTGCTTCCATGAGCGGCCTGCTGAACGTGCCGGACAATGCCTTATCCATGGTTATTTCCCTGGCTCCCGATTACCAGAATGTGTTCATGAACCTTTGCGGTCAGGCTGGCGAATTTGCCTGGAATTCATTGGAGCTACTGGCAACGGTCAAAACGAACAAGGGCAAAGAGGTCAATGAATGCTGCAATGCAGTCAAACCGTTCGTGCCTTTGATCTCTTCGATTTGGAATGCTTCTCGCAAGGCCGATGCCGGGTATGAGCCTGCCCAGGGAATAGTCATGGACTTCAAGGGCATGCTTCCGAGTAACAAAGAGATTCCCGAAAGCTTCGCCAAGAATGCCCGTATTCCCCGCATCACTTCAATCGCTCGTGTGGCGGATATGTCCAAACTCTCCTCCGCATGGGCTGACGTCAGCAAGGCTTTGGAAGCCAACAAGGCTATCCTCCAGCCTCTGACCGGCAAGGTGGATCTCGCCAAGCCGACCGAAGAAAAAGGCCCGGATGGTCAGACCTTCTACTCCTATCCGATCCCGAATACGGGCAATGACTGGATGCCGGTTCTTGCCGTGAGTGACTCCCTGGTTGCCGCTAGTACCTCCCGCAACTTCATTGCTCCCGTCGTTCAGGCTTCCCTTCATCCCGATGCAAGTGCCATCGTGCCGACTGTATACGGTCCCTTGGGTGCGTGTATCCGCATGGATTCGGATCCGTGGGCGAAGTTTGCCGGCACTTGGGCTCAGACGATGGAAACGACAGCTCCGGATAGTGATATTGCCCGTAACTTGCGTACTGTCGCCGATGTGCTTAATGCCATCAGCAAGGATGTCAAAGGTATCCGCTATTCTGTTTCCCAGGAAGACGGCAAGATTGTCGAACGTTTCTATTTCGAAACCACTAAATAAAAGCAGTTTCGTGCCCGGAAGATTCCGGTCTAGACTCAATAAATGCAAGGGTCATCGGTTGTTCGCCGATGACCCTTTTGAATTCATGATTGATTATTGAGCCAGGAAAGGCCGGTGAATAAAACCGGGCTTTTACTTGCCGAGGGAATAACGGAAGTCGTCGCTCTTTTTCAATGACTTGATGAAGCCGTGGAGTAACTCTACCGTGGCGTCCACATCATCAAGGTCGGCCGTTTCTACCGGAGAATGCATGTAGCGCAGGGGAATCGAAACGAGGGCGGATGGAACCCCTTCCCTGGAGATGAAGATGGAATCCGTATCCGTCCCCGTGCAGCGGCTTGATGCTTCAAACTGGACGGGTATGCCGGATTTGTCAGCGGCCAGTTCCAGCCGTGCCGTGACGTTGGGATGGTTGGCTGTACCAAAGGTGAGGGCGGGACCTTTACCAAGTTTGATATCGCCGTACCTGTCCTTGCTCAGGTCGGGGGAATCGGTAGCATGAGTGACATCCAGGCAGATAGCTGCATCCGGCCGGATTCTGAACGTGGCCATAGTAGCTCCATGACCACCCACTTCTTCCTGGACGGCATTGAGAAGTACGAGGTTCCAGGCAAGTTCCTTTTTGGACTTTTTCAATTTTCTGGCTAGTTCGGAGAGGATGAACCCGCTGATGCGGTTGTCCAAGGCTCGGCAGACGAGTTTCTTGCCGTTCATCAACATGGGACCATCGCAATAGACGCCGATGTGGCCGACCCGCAGGCCCATTTCTTCCACTTCCTTGGCAGACGATGCTCCGACATCGACAAAGATATCCCATGTTTTCGGGACGGTATCCTCGCCGCCACGCAGGTGGATAGCCGTGTTGCCTGTAATCCCGACGACTTCTCCTTGAGTCCCCATGAAACGGATGCGCCGTCCGCGGGCGATGGCGATGTCGGAGCCACCCACGCGTTCGACTCGGAGGAAGCCTTCCGGTGTAACGTAGCGGATCATGAAGCCGATTTCGTCGGCATGTGCTTCAATCATGAGGGTAGGAGCCTTGGCGTCTTTCGCGAAGAATTTGGCCCAAGTGCTGCCGTAGGCATCGCATTCGACTTCATCCGCGTACTGTTCCAATTCCTGCGCCCATACTTTTTGTGCTTCGAATTCAAGCCCGGTAGGGCTCGGCGTTTCCAGCAATTCCGTCAAAAATTCCATACTTTCATCATTCATAACAAAATGGGTGGTTGTTCCCGGGAAACTCTTGATGGAGATCCCAAAGGGACTTATAGGATATTTTCCTCATGTCGACAAGGAATGAACGTGGAATATTGTGCGGAATGAATCTCCTTGACAGGAAAATCAGGAGATGTGCAGTATAGAAAAATACGATGAATATGATGAAATATCCGGTTGCCGTCCTCTCCATGCTCGGCGGATTTGTCTGGGCGTCAGGCGGCGATAGTGTAGACAATGTCCCCCAGGAAGCTCTCGGCGTGTACGAAGCCTATACCAAGGCCAGCAATGCGATGATTAACCGTGCCCGGGAAGAATACAAGACGAGGTTGAACCAGTTTCTCAAGGCAAAAATGAAAACGGACGACTGGGATACTATGATCCAGATCAAGAAGAAGATCAATCAGTTGGAACAGCCGGGAAATATTGATGTTCAGGAGGAAAAAGAGTCTCGAGTGGCAATTCCTGGAGTATGGGGAGATTATAAAAACAATCTGTATTGGCTGGACAACGACAATACTCTTGTCGAGCATTTGCCCGGCAAACAGGTGAACAAAACGCCTGAAGTGATGGATCCTGCGAAATCATCGGCCGATTATATTGTCTTTCAAAACTCCGATGCTAAGCGCGCGTGGATACGGATTGATGAAAAAACCTTGGGTGTGTTTTCCCGCTGGGGTGTAACGATTCTCAACCTGCAGGCGGACAAGGAAACGGGAAAACAGGATATCCTGGCAAGGTTGGAAAATGAATACAAGGCGAATTGCAAAAAGTATTGCAGGCCATTGTCCGCCAAGTACATCAATGAACTGGAGAAAATCCGCATCAAGCTGGTGAATGAAGGACGGATGGATGACGTATTTACCCTACATGAGATGATTAATAAGGAAAAAACTCAATTTTCTTCAATGGCGCCGGTCACGGGTAAATGGCCCGCCAATCAATTCGTGGGAACCTGGCAGGGAACCGGGAAGAAGGAAATTTTCACGATATCTCCTGATGGCAAGGTCGTTTGCTCTTCGCCGGGAAAGAGCGCGAACATAAGCTATTCCTACGTTACATCGTCTCCCCATGGTTTTTGCCATACGTTCAAATCCTCTGATGGCAAGGTGCGTTATTTTTGCATTCTGGACGGTAAGTTGTTTGTTTTTACGAATGGCAATGAACTTGACCGACAGACTTATGAGAAGACCCGTTAATTGATAATCCTCCCACTGTTGGGTGGGCGGAGAAGGGAGGATCAGATCATTCCGGCCCGTTTTCTGGCAATCCAGAAGATTGTGAGCAGGGCAATGAATGTTCCGAGAACCCAGGGATTGTTCCAGAGGGGGATGACGCGGATCTGCGGGGCTAGCGGAGGCAGGCGGCGAAGGAGCTCCGGGAGGTTGCGGAGCTGGTCGTCGGAATCTACGAATACTCCTCCGGTGACGGAGGCCATTTCTTTGAGTAGGGACAAGTTGGCGGGCAGCCCGGTTTTTTCCCGGATTACCCGGGATGTGGGGAAGGTGAGGCTTTGGGAGTGATCGGGGGTATCCGCACAGAAGCAACGGACGGTCCATTGGCCTGGCTCGTTGATTTTAAAGCTTCCGCCATAGGAACCCCAGGTGTTTTCCAAGGGACGGAGCTGGATGCGGCTGGTGTTGCCGTTTGGTCCGGTAATATCGGCCAGGATTTCACCATTGCTCATCGGGGAACCGTAGGTGTCCGAGGCCATAGCCGTGAGGCTGACGGTGTCACCCGGTTCCGGTATTTCCGGAACGGCAAAAAGACGAAGACGTGAACCTGCAGAGATATTGCGGCGGTAGCTCATCCATCGCGCCACCTGGCTCCAGAATCGGTAGTGGTATTTGTCCTCGACCCCGCGGCGCCAGCGCCAGGCGGAATCCGTTCCCATGAACAGGACTTTCCCGGTTCCGGCTGGCTGGGTAACGAGTAGAGGCAGGCGGCCATACGCATTGTTGGCGGAGGAATGGACGGCCAGAACCTGGACTCCGGCCTTGGCTCTTTCTACCGGAGCGTACCAGTAGAAACCGGGGAGGTTGCGCCAGATATCTTCATTGTCATCTTTGTTGTCCGAGAGGAGAGTCAGGAGGGATTCCTTGCCTTCGGGGGTCAGAACGAGGGGGGATGGCTCGTACATGCGTGTTCCCTTGGGATGCGAGGTATCAAGGATGACGGGCATGAGTTCTCCCAGTGGAGATTCGAGGAGTTGCATCTGCCTGCCCTGAGGGCCTGGGATGAAGATAAGTCCGGAGGCTCTGTTTTCCACAAGTCCTTTGAGGAGTTCCGCCTGTTTGATGGTGAGTCCCTTGTCTCCGATGCCGACGTCTCCGAGGAAGATGACGTCGTAGGAGGCGAGTTCGTTCAGGCTTTCCGGGAAACGCTCCAGATAGTTTTCTCCTTTGCCAGGATGGGGCAGGCCGGGGAGAAAAAGGAGAGTATGCACTTCGACGGAAGGATCTCGCGACAGGGCGTTGCGGATAAAGCGGTATTCCCAGCGCGGGAGAGTGTCGATAACGAGTGCCTTGATCGTTTCCTGGCGCCCGTCGATGGTGAAATCGAAGGAATTGTTTTCACGATCCGATTCACCGGGGATGGGAGAGACTGCCAGGCGAAGGCGTTCCGGGCCTGTTTTTGTAATTTTCCAGAGGGCTGAAGCAGCTTGTTCATGTCCCGATTCGAGGTGAAGGGATTGCGTCTTTTTGATTCCTGTGTCAAGGGATTCCAACGTAATACTCAAGTCGGCGTCATTTGGCATGGAACTGCGTACAGTGAAGGGTATTTGGACATGTTCTCCCACAATTCCATAACCTGGGATGCGGGGTTCCGCCAGGGCAATATCGGGCAAAGCCCTCTCGGAACCGACCGGTACTGCAATGAGCGGGATTCCCTTCTGACGCATCTTCTGGGCTGCGACGAGAGGCAGGGAGTCCGCATTATGGAAACCATCCGTAACAAGGACGACAGCCCGTACATTATCGGCGGATTGAAGGATGTCCTCCAGTGGCCGGGAAAGATCCGTTCCGTCCGGAAGGTGATCCACGGCATCGGACTGACCGGAGAATTCGATGGGGAGAAGCTGTGTTCCATCCGGCAATTGTCCCTGGAGTCTGCCGGCGATGATATGTTGTGCCCGTTCCTGCCGGGAAATGACTTTTCCTCGTCCTTGGGAAACGTCTCTGGTCTGCATGGAGGCAGAGGCATCCCGCAGGACGGGAATGACGGGGTGAGGGGAAGGAGGCGTCTCTTCTACCAATTCCGGTTGGAACAGCAGGATGGCCATAGATGTGATGATGAAGAATCGCAATGCTTCCAGTAGGGCGATACCCGTACCGCGCCTGCGTTTCCAAGCCAGAAGGCATAGCATGGCCGCCGTACCCAGGATGACCGGGACGGTCAGAGATGAGAACCATGTGGGATGGAAGACGAGGTGCATGGAAAAAATGTTCATGGGTGCCGGGAACGGTGTCTTCCGGATTTGGTAGATCCGGGAAGCTGGAGAATGGCTTCGGCGAGCAGACAGAAGAGGGCCAACAGAAGGCAAGGCTTCCAGATCTCGACAGCAAGGGGAGGTTCGCTGCCGTGGATACCCAGGAGGCTGGTATGAAGCCCTTGGAAGATGGATGAAAGAGCGTCGTTTTGCAATTGCTCCTTCGTCAATTCTCCCGGTGGGATGTTGGTGCTGAAATTTCTTTCTCCCATGCGGTATATTCCTGCCATGATCCAAGGAGAGATGCGGCCTTCCGGGGGAGCTTTGTCATCCAGCCTTTGAGGATTGCTTTCGTCCGGTGAGGGCTGGAGTCTGTCATCGGCAACGTGAAGTGAGAGCTGGGGCAGGAAACGGTCTGCTCCCTGCCTGGCGAGGCGCTGGATGACGGGAAGGAGGAGATGACCGTCAGCCAGATTGGACCAGGTATAATCGGGTGCTGTTGCCAGGAAGTAGGCATCTCCTTCTCCATTGGGGATGTGCAGCAGGGCGACGCTGCCGTCGTCCCAAGTGGCGATGGTCTCACCCGTACCGTGGATGGGCGCGCGGACAATGGCCCTGACTCCGGATACCGGAAGAGGATTTTTGTCCCTGCCGTTGCGGAGGATGCCCGATTCGCGATCCCAGGCGGTGATGCGAAAATAGGTGTCTTCCGGCGCCTGTTCCCGGGGCAACCAGGTAACTTCGAGGAATTTCCTTTCTTCCGCATTCTTGGGTTCATACACGGGAGGAAGGAAAAGTATGGTGCCGCCGTTTCTGGTGTAGGCATCAAGGTTGGCCGTTTTGTTGTCTTTGGGGAACGGTCCCTGCCAGATGACGAGAGGCGTTTTATCCAGAAGAAGCGGGAGTCTGACTGGCAGTAACGTGGAGGAAGCTTTCATGCCTTCGATACCGGGTGGAGCTGCCATGTTAGTGAGGATTCCGGCAATGTCCGGGGTCTGCGCCATGATTTCCACCCGGATTTCGGGGGGAGGCGAGAAGACGAAATAGGCTGTATTGTCCCTGGGCTGGCTGTCATCCGGTAAACTCAAGTATCCGAAACCGGATTCCATGCCGGGCGGCAGGGGGATTTTGCGGGTAAGTCGCGTGGAGGTGCCGGAGACGGAGATGTTCAATTCGGTTCTGATATTGTTGAGGGAGAGGACGAGGGGAATCTGTTCCCGGTCCTTGTCTCCCGAATCGTACCGGGTGACCGTAAAGTCGAGAATGAGGGCATTGTCTTCCCGGACGGCGTCATGGATGCGGATGCCGCGATTGGACGCCGGCCTGTCTCTGAGGGCGAGGATGCGGATACTGGGCGGGTTGGGAAGAGCGGCTAGTGATGAACGGACATATTCCCAGCGGTGCGACGTAGGCATCCAGTCGGAAATCTGCATGTCGGACGCTACCCATATTTCCGTTTTGCCGCCAGGGGTGTCCTTAAGAAAATCAGCCGCCTTCATGAAAAGACCGGGGATGTCCGATGCAGTATCCGTCGTGGATGTGGACGAACTGCCTGCAAGGGCTTCGGGGGTTGGGATTTCCTGCAATTTCCACGAGACGGAATCTAGCATGATGAGGCGTGCTCCTTTGAGGGTTTCCATGGTTTCCGCAATGACGGGCGGGATGGCCTGCTGGAGGCTTGTTGTTCCATCGCTTCGTGTTCCCATTGAGGCGGAACGGTCCAAAATTAACAGGACTCGCTGGACACCGGACGATTTGAAACCCAGGAAGGGGCTGAGGAGAGGCTGCGCCATGGCGGCAATCAGCAGGAGAAGAGCCAGCATGCGGAGGCACAGGATGATGTAATGCCGGATTTTCCTGCCTCCATGCGTTTCACGGGTCGCTTTCAGGAGAAACTCCATGGCTGCCCATGGCCGTGAACGGTGTCTCCACAGGTTGATCAGGTGGATCAAAACCGGGATGGCTACTGCCGGAAGAGCCCAGAACAACCATGGATCCGTGAATGACATAAACGGCAGCGGGGACTGGTTCTCAACGAGGGTACGGGGAGCCGGGGGACAGAAGCTTGTCGCACAGGTAAAGCGTCATGCGTCCTGTTTGGTGAAGGGAATCCGCCGAAAGGATATCCGGACTGTCGTGCGCAGTGTGCCACCAGTTGCCTTCGCTGAAATCATCGATGATATTGATGGTGGCTACGCCGTGTTCCTGAAAGGGAGCGTGGTCGTCTATAATGGTTGTACTGGCGACTCCCCAGGAACGAGACGGCAGTTTCAGGTCGTCGATGGCGCGGGAGTAGAGCTGGTAGAAAGGCAGGGGGGTATCGGAAGGGATGCGGATTCTCATACCCTGGCGTCCGACCATGTCCAGATTGATCATCCAGACCGGAAGGGAATCCCGCAGGGTGCCGGCATAGTAGCGTGATCCGTACAAACCGTCTTCCGGCGTGATGTGGCGGCCGAAACTTTCCTCTCCGTCGAAGAAAACAAGTTCTATGCGGGAGGCTTGTCCAGGTGTTCCGGCAAGGATTCGGGAGAGTTCCAGCAGGGCTCCGGCTCCGGAAGCACCATCGTTGGCTCCCACGAAACCGGGGATTTCCGTTTTGGTATCGATGTGGCAGGAGACGATGCCGTCAGCGGGCCTGGAGAAGTCCGCCTTGTTGCCGAATCTGGCCCGAAGGTTGACGAAGTTTTTTTCTCCGGACGGGGTGGGGGATGTGAAGCGTTGTTCCTGAACGCTCCAACCGTGCCGGGCAAGTTCGTCCTTGAGATAGGCGAGTTGCCGGGCTGCTCCCGGAGAACCCGGATGGCGTTCTCCGAAGGAAACGATCTTCAGAGAGTGGAAGAGGGCGTTATCACCGGAAAATTCGGGGGAATCGACAAGTTTTTCCGGGGCGTTGCCGGCATTCGGTGCAGCCGTAGCCGTGACGGGTCGTTCTTTCTGTTCACAGGCAAACAGAAGGAGGAAGAGGATGCAGGTAAGGATGCGGTTCGTCATGGCGAGGCCTTTTTTCCTCCGTTGTATTACCGGGATGAGGGGAATACGTCCGGATCCATTTCAATGCCTAAAAGTTCCAGAATGCGCATGAAGTCACTGCGGTCGGCATAGGAAATTTCGATGGTTCCCTTGGCTCCGTGAGACGAAATGTTGACTGGTGCCGAAATCTGGCGGGAGAGGTACGAGCAAATCTTGCGGTAGCCCGGGCTGGCCGGTTTACGGGAGGGAGGAATAGGGTCTGGAGGGTTGAGATACGTTTGGACGGCTTTCTCGATTTGGCGCACGGTCCAGGATTTCATGACTGACTCTTGGGCTAGTTTACTCTGGTCAGCTTCGTTTTTGACGCCGAGGAGGGCCTTGGCATGGCCGACGCTGAGTGAACCGTCGGCGAGCAATTTCCGAGCGTCTTCGTAGAGATCGAGCAAGCGGATGCTGTTGGCGACGGAGGCGCGGGATTTTCCGACCCGCTGGGCGATGTCTCCCTGCTTGAGTTTGAATTCGTTTTTGAGCCGGAGGTAGCCGGATGCTTCTTCAAGAGGGCTGAGGTTTTCTCGCTGCAGGTTCTCAATCAACGCCATTTCGAGAACGTCGCGGTCGGAGGCTTCGCGGATGATGGCCGGGACGGATTCAAGCCCGAGGGAAGCAGAAGCACGCCAGCGTCGTTCTCCGGCAATGAGTTCGTAGCCGGAATCCTTGCGCCGCACGATCAGGGGTTGGATGATACCGTGTTCGCGGATGGATTCTCGGAGTTCTTCCAACTGGGCTTCGGTAAAGACGGAACGTGGCTGGAGTGAACTGGGATGGATGCTGTCGAGAGGCAAATGGTGTACAATATCCCCCGGTTGTTTAACAGATAAACTGTCAACAGATTCCTTCGAGCCCTGCTTTGTAATGAGAGCGCCCAGTCCTTTACCAAGTGCGGGTTTCGGCATAGCCCGGGCAGTATAGAAGAAGTCGCGGCGGCTTTCAATGGACTTTTACTGTGCCGCCTCATTTTCCCGGCATCTATGGTGGGAATCGGGACAGCGGTTGCAAACTGTCGCGTTTTTTGTTTGTTTGAGGCGGATTGTTGGTGGCAGTCTGCCGGGTATGATAGCTTTCTTGCGCGGGATTGTAGCGGAGGCAATGCCTCAGAGGATTCTGTTGGATGTCCATGGGGTCGGATATGAGGTGACGGTCCCCCTGTCCACTTTTGATTCGTTGAATCCTCTGCCGGGCCGGGAATTGCTGTTGAAGACATTTTTACATATTCGCGAGAATGCCCAGACATTATACGGGTTTGCGACCGAGGCGGAGAAGGATATTTTCATGTTGTTGATCGATCGCGTATCAGGCATTGGTCCGGCAACGGCTATTGCCATTCTGGGATCGATGAATGTGGAACAGTTCAAGTCTGCCGTCGTCCAAGGCGATATCTCCGGAATTGCCCGAGCCAAGGGGGTCGGGAAAAAGACGGCGGAACGCATTGTCCTGGAACTTAAAGACAAAATCGGGCTTGCTGCGACATGGGAAGCTCAAGCGCAGGGAGAGACGAGCCTGGCAGCCAGTGATGCGGAACTGGCTTTGGTGGCTCTCGGGTTCAAGCAGGTGGAAGCCCGCAAGGCCATAGCTGCCCAACTCAAAACGAGTCCCGATTCGCCTACGGATGAATTGATTCGTGCCGCCCTGCGCTCTTTGAATTGATGTTTGATCAAGGAACGGATATGAGAACTCCGGAACGTTTGTCTTTCAAGAGCCTGAAGGAAGCTTTCCCAAATGGAGGGCTTTTCCGCGGAGATGTGACCTGGATGCTTTCTCCGGAGCCTTTTCGGCTGGACAAGAAACAGGTGAAGTTCCTGAAAGGTCTGGGCGTTATCCTGGCCCGGTTCTACGATGCCTGCAATGCCTTGTATCATGCCTCGGCACAGGGCAGGAGACACGAATGGCTGGCTCCGTTGCTGGATCAGGGGAAACCGTCTTGGCTGGTGGATATCCAGCGGTCGCGGACGATGATCCAGGCGGTTCCGTCCGTCATGAGGCCGGACTTGATTCTGACGGAAAAAGGATGGGCCGTGACTGAGCTGGATTCCGTGCCGGGTGGGCAGGGTGTAACAACGTTTTTGAGCCGGTTGTACGGTGCTGCCGGCTGGAATATCCTGGGGGGAAGCGACGGAATGATTGATGGTTTCAGGTTGGCGCATCCCGAGGGAGCTGATATTGTCGTTTCCAGGGAATCCGGCGATTACATGGCTGAGATGCAATATTTCGCTTCAGTTCTCGGGGAAGGCTTTTCTTGTTCCCCTGCGGAGTCTTACGCAATGCGGGAAGGCCGATGCGTGTACCGCTTTTTTGAATTGTTCGATACGGATGCTATTCCCGGCAGTCGTGAGTTGCTGGAGGCGGCGTCCGGCGGGCATATCCGTTTATCTCCTCCTCCCGTGCCGCATCTGGAGGAGAAGTTGTGGCTGGCTCTCTTCCATACTCCCGGTTTGCGGCAGGAATGGAAAAACCGTATGCGTGGCGCTTATCTGGAACGCATGAACGAACTGGTACCCCATGGCTGGGTGGTGGATCCTTCCCCCCTGCCGCCCCAGGCCTGTCTACCGTGGCTTCATGTACATGACTGGAGGGAGGTAGCGTCCATGAGTCAGAAAGAACGGCGCCTCGTCCTTAAAATATCCGGGTTCAATGAACTTGCCTGGGGCGCTCGCGGGGTGTTTATAGGACACGATATGCCTTCTGGCGAATGGTCGGAAGCCTTGGATGAGGCATTGTCCCAGTTCGGCTCTTCTCCCTGGATCATGCAGGAGTTTCATTCCGGCAAAGTAGTGGAACACCCCTGCTACGATAGAGAGACGGGGGCTTTATGGACGATGAAAGGGCGTGTCCGCCTGTGTCCCTACTACTATCGTAGTATTTCGGGAGAAGTCGTTTTGGGCGGTGCGTTGGCAACGATTGCCCCGGAGGATAAAAAGAAAATCCACGGGATGCGGGATGCCGTCCTGGTACCTTGCTGCCTTGACGGGGAATGATCTCTATATCCTTTCTCTCTAAATAAAAAACAATGCTGACGGAAAACCCGACAGCATTGCAGATCTCACAAAATTGTTTGTCCGTTTTCTCGGGGGGAAGAAGTGGACGGAATATTATTTGATCGTGTTTTTCTGGATATTGGCCAGATAAGCATCGGCTTCTGCCGTGGAGGAGAAGATGGAAAGGGATGGGAGAGTTTTAGCGATTTCCAGAACAGCCTGGATAGGGGGAGTGGCATTGGTGATAATAAGTTGCCCGTGGCATTCCTTGAGTATCTTTGTCGTTTGAATGATGACGCGCAACCCCATGCTGCTGATGTAGGTGAGATCCGCCATATTCAGGGTGATGGAGTTGACTTGATCTTCTGTCAGATTATTGATGAGATTTTCCAATTTGGAATAGGTTTCCGTATCCAGTTTGCCGGACAGGGAAATGACAAAGTGTCCGACGCTGCGTTCCTGAGTGCTGATGTTAAGACTCATATCGTACTTGTTAGTGTTTGGGTGTTAAATGGAGATCGTTAAGATGTTTTTATGCTCGCTGTATTGGTAGGACATGCTTTTAGTCATGTTTTTGAGTAGGTAAATACCCATCCCTCCGATAGCCCGGTCTTCCAGCTTTTCCGTCAGGTTGGGATTGGGAGCCTCGGTCAATGGATTAAAGGGTCGAGCATCGTCTTCTATAATGAGCAGGATGTTGTCTTGGGAAAAAGTCAAAGTAATTGAGACTGTCACACGGGTGTTTTCGTCGGAGCCGTATTTGAGGGCGTTGGTGACGAGTTCTTCGATGCAGAGTCTGACTATGTTAGTCGATCTGAGATCGGCACCGTGTTGTTGACATGCTTTTTCCGCGGAATCCATGGCATCAAAAAGCCCTTGGGTCCCATTGGAGAACCCGGTTTTAAATTGATGAACGGATTGAACCTGCATTGTCTGTTTTTTAATTTAAGATCGTTGTAAATGCAAGGTATTTCGGCAATTTTTAGACAACTCTGCCGTTAGAACTTTCAGGCTTATGGTTCCTGGGTTCTGGTGACGGCCAGAATTGTGATATCGTCTGATTGTTCATAATCACGGACGAACTGGTTCATATGCCGAATGATGGTGTCGATGATGAAACTTGGTTCCGAGCTCATGGCGCAAGCGATGGCTTGTTTGAGGCGGATTTCTCCAAAGAGTTCCTGGTCTGGATTGAAAGCTTCGGTGACGCCGTCGGTGTAGAGGATGAGTGTGTCTCCCGGATTCAGGACTGTTTCCGAGTAGGTATAGGTCTGCGGGAAGATGGCGATGGGAAGTCCGTTTCTGACGGACAGTTCGATGAGATCTCCCGATTCCTTGCGGATGAAGGGGGGGTTATGTCCGGCGTTGCAGTAGCTTATGCGGCCAGTCCTGATGTCCATGATAGCGCAGAAGTAGGTGACGAACATATTGGCATCGTTGTTATTGTAGAGAATCGTATTGAGTTCCGTCACAATTTTATCGACGCGTTTTGTGGGAACGGCTATGCCGCGCTGGAGAGTTTGGGTGACTGCCATGAACAAAGCGGCGGGGATCCCCTTGCCGCAGACATCCCCGATGATCAGGACGAGATGGTTTTTGTCCGCCATGAAGAAATCGTAAAGATCTCCTCCGACACCTTTGGCTGTCATGAGGGTGGCTCCGATGCGAAAATTGTGATCACGGGTGAATTCGTGCGTGAGCTTGGGCAGGATGCTCATTTGGATTTTCTTGGCGACGGAAAGATCGGTCTGGTAATCCTGTTTGGCAATGATATTGAGTTCCTGTTCGTGCAGATAGGAGAGGAGTTCCATCTGCATGTTCGAGAATGTCCGCGTCAGGAGTCCGATTTCATCCTTGTCCTTGTATTTGGGGATGGGGACGGTGAATTTGCCTTCTCCGATATCTTTGACGGCCTTGCTGAGGGCAATGAGGGACTTGCTATATTTTTTGGTAAAAAAATACACGAGAAGGCAAACCGTCGTGCCGGTAATCAGGCTGAAGAGGCCCACCAGCAGGATGAGCTGTTTCGTTTTGTTCCAGATCATGTCTCCTGAGACGGCGAATCCCATCGACCAACCATTTTCGCAGGGAGTGATGAAGATGAATTCTCCGTGTTTGTAAACAGATGAGATGGGCAGGTGAAAGGCACATTCGTTGCCGTCCCGAATGTTCTGGATCATCTCCTTTTTCTCGGTCTCATTGATGGAGAATCCGAAATGCTGGGCGATGTTGCCATTTTGTTCGACATTGCGGGAAGGGTGCATGATGTAGTTTCCATCCCGGTCGCAAATAAAGCAGAATCCGGTCCCGTCCATGTGAATATTGTCCAGGGCTTTCTCGATTTCCCTGAGAGTGAGCTCAATGAAAAGACAGCCGATAAAAGTCTTGTTCTCCCGTTCGTACATGGGAACGACGTATAGGATCGTGCTTTTTTTGGCACTGGTTTCCGGGAAGGATTCGGGACGGATCCAGAATGGCTTGGCGTCGGGCGCTTCCGCTTTGATAAACCAACGGGACTGAGTATAAACATCCTGAGGAATTTCCTTCGTGGATTCGTGCTTGTCCGTGATAGAGTTGTAAAAGAAGTTGTAGCAGGGAAGCTTGCTGCCTTCCTCGAAATTGGGGTTGAGGGCCGCGCCGGCACCCGTGATACATGGATCGGATTTGATGAAGGGTGTAATTCCCCGGAAGACGATACGCTGGACAAGTTTGTAACGAAGTTCGGGATCTTTGACGGCTTCAATGTAGGCTGCGTTGATTTTGGCGATATTCTCCGTATGGACCATCAGCATGTCGATTTTGCTGGCAGCGCGGTTAACGGCCAGAATTCCATGCTCCATCTGGGTTTTTTCCATTTGAGAAGCGGATTGCTTGCCAAGGATGACCGCAATGGCCACGAAGCACACCAGGATAATTCCCATGATGCCCATGTTCAATTTAAGAACAAAGGAACGCTTGATGGCTTTGCGGAATCGATCAATGATAACCATGGGGCGTCAGGGCAGGGTGCGGGGTGGTACTCCGGAGGTCATGGCCGCCAAGGCCTCCTCTTCGGTAGTATATACGGAGATAAAATCGGAAAACATCGATACATTGATTATTTTTGTGACAAATTCGGAGAGGTTGCAGATGGCGAATGGCAATTTTTTGTTATTCAGCGTTTTGGCAGTGATGACGAGCAGGCGCAATCCGTCGCTGTTCATGTACTGCAAGTTACTCATGTTGTAGATGAGTCCTCTGTCCAGAGTCTCCCAGAATGGAACAAGACTATTCATGAGCACATTGGTCGTTTGGGAGTCGAGACTTCCGGCTAGGTGAACGATTTCAGCCAGAGGCGTATGTGTTATTTCCAGATTCATGCGATGAATGTCATTTCCTAGACTCTTTTATCCTAAATCGGAATTAGTATTGATGCAAGAAGAGAAGAAAATGAAATGGGATATTATGCTTTCTTGATCTTTTGCCTAAAAATTGAATCTCAGGGAGGCTCCGTAATAGAAGTCGTTACCGAGGTTTTTTTGTTTGACCGTCGTTAGAGCCAGGGAATAGTTCGCAAAGACATCCAGGGAGACTCTGTCGGAAAACGTCCAGGTCAACGTTGAGTTGAAGTCCATGTTGTTAGAGCCGTGGTGGTCGACGGAGGAGACATACCCTCCATTGTAGCCATAGCGGACGGTTGTATCGAGGAAGAGCCTGTGGGTCAGTTCGTAATGTCCTCCGGCAAAGGCGGCGTAAAATCCGCGGAACGTGGTGTTATCCCGGTTGTACTGCCAATAGAAGTTGGTACCGGCGAACAGAATGTCGTTGAAGTGCCATGTAAGTTCCAACCCGGGGCGGGGTACTCCGTATTCGCCGGGAGCGACGAAACTGTGTTCATACCAGGGATTGACCGTCAGGTGGCCGATGTCCTGCTTGTAGTCGAGCCGGAGTTTGAATTCGGCATGGTTGGCATTGTCCGCGACTCCATACCAGGTTGTGAAAGATAATTGATCGAAGTGGGCCTGAGCCATGTAGAACGAGTAGGAGGTTTCCCAGGCATTGATGCCTTCGCATTCATATTTGCTGCCCCAGCCGGCACGGAAATCCATGGAAATATCCTCCGGGGGGAATGGACGGTTGATGAACAGACAGTCCCGGCAAAAGGGAAGATGCAGGGAAGGCGTCATGGGGACGACTGTCGTTGTTGTTGCGGCAGTAGCGGAAAACATCCCCAGCAGGGAAAGGATGAAGATGGAGTATTTCATATTTTGTGGATGGTGTGCAGGGAAGTAATCCGTTGGCTCCTACTAGAAATTGAGAGGGCGGGCCAGCAAATTGTTCAAAAAGAAATAATCCGGTTGGAGAACAGAAAAGGAGATTGTCAAAAAGACCTGCTTCCGGCACTCTCAACGGCGAGAAAATTATGTTAAACCAAGTGGTCGAACTGAAAAGAGAAGTATCCGGAATTCAAATTCCGAGTGGAAGCTCCATCTCGCTTCCTGCCGGTTCCCGCGTGTACATTACCCAGACTCTCGGCAACTCCTATACCGTGGCGACCGATGCCGGGTTGATGCGCCTATCCAAGGAGGATAGCGATGCCTTGGGCATGGAAGAGGAGGAAGATGCTCCTGCTTCCGGTGGTCTGGGGGAAAATTCCTCTCTGGAAGATCGTATATGGGAAACTCTCTCATGTATTTATGACCCTGAAATCCCGGTCGACATCGTCAATCTGGGACTGATCTACGATGTTATTGTCACCCGGTTGGAAAATGGCTTGCATCACGTTGCCGTCAAGATGACTTTGACGGCTCCCGGTTGCGGCATGGGCCCCCATCTTATGGACGAAGCCAAGTCCCGAGTGGAAGCCCTTGACGGAGTGGAAGAAGCGGATGTCGAAATGATCTGGGATCCCCCGTGGAACCAGGACATGGTCAGTGAAGAAGGCCGGATGAAACTGGGGCTGATGTAACTCGAATTGGCTGCCGCGAGGTTCTTTTTTCAAGCAAGACATGAGTACACAGATTAAATTGACTGGTGAAGAATTGATGATTCTGGCCGACATGGCTTACCTGGCTATGATGGTGGCGGAGCCAATCCGCGACGAGGGGCGCGAACGCGAGTTTAATGCCTGGGGTGCTGTTTGTGACAAAGTCCTTGCGGAATTGGAAAAGAATCCGAAATTCTCTTCACGTGTTCAGTTTTCTCCCGACGGGCGCAATTACTACCTGACCAAAGAATACCTCGATCATTCGTTTCTCGGGGATTGCGTCAATGAATACCGTGACAACGTTTTCTGGGACGATCTGGTGACGCGCATGGCGGACATGTCCCTCCTTCACTTCCTCGGCTCTCAAAAGTTCGAAGCCATGACCGAAGAGGAAAAACGCGCCATGTCCGAGCCCTATGAAAAGGCTCTGTGGGAGGAGTGCGCCCGGCACGGAATTGATCGTTTCGGCTTTGTCCTTCCTCCGCGCGAAGTCTAAGGGAAGTATCTTTTTCGAAGATGAACGGAAGTTCCCGGATATTGTCCGGGAAAGAGAAGATTATCGTGAGGGAGAGGAGCGTGTTTCCGGAAAGACGATCCGGGAAAACATGGTGTCCGGAATGGTGACGGAACCGAGAGAGAGACTGGAAATTGTCCAGGAACCGTTTTCTATTTTCTCTAGTTCGCCACGAAGGATCGAACCGTCCGTTAAGTAAAAGATAGGTTTGCCTGCAATCGTATAGGCGTTTTCTGTCCGGTCCGGTTTGGTCTGCATGCGCAGTTGGATGATTTTATCCAGAGGCACTTTAATTTTGTAGAGGTCGGATTGGATGAGGAGTTCCTTGCCGGAGAGTTGCCGGATGTTGCCCCTCAGCACATCGCCGTTGACGAGAAGAGCCATGTCGTTGTCCTGAGTTCCGGGGCGTGGAATGGGCAGTCTTTCTTCCGGTGGCAGGAGTTCGTCTCCTGGGTATTTGCCGTTCCATTGCGTGATGCGCAGGGAACTGATGAGCAGGACCGAATCGAAGGATTCCAGGGACAATCCGGTACCGTACTCGGAAGGGGCTTCTCCCGATGGGGCGCTTTCGTCTCCGGGGGAGATTTCTTCCGTCGTACATTGTTTAACGAGTTTTTTGTTGACGTAGAAGCAGTAATAACCTGCTTTCCTGTCGGCAAAGAGATCCAGGGCGACGGGAGTTTGCGCCTTCCGATCATCTTCCTCCCGGTTCTGGGAGATGGGGTCGTTGGCAACTGTATTGATGGAGGAACGGACGATTTCCGTAATTTGAAAAACGTCGTTGAGCAGGTAGAAGTCCACATAGGAACCGTTTTTATCGGCGGTTGGTGCTTTGACATCCTTCCATATGTGCATCAGGAAGCGGACAAACGGATTGCCTTGCACGACCATGGAAATATGGATGGCAGGGGGAAGCTTGACATCACGTGCAATGATGCCTCCCGGAGGCATGGAAAGGAAGGTGCCCCTGTAGGATGACCACGAACGCGGCGGTGTCGGGAAAGGAGGTGTGAAGCCGCTCCAACCTGAGATATCCTCCGTTCCCGAATAGAGCAGGGATCCGGGATTGTTGATATTCATGTAGGCTATGGCTTCGGAGGGGAGGCTGATATCCTCTCCCCAGAGGGGACGGATAGTTGTACCGGAGGAGGAAACTGTGTTGATTTCTCCAGAGATCTGTTCGTTGGAGAAGAGCCTGATCATGCACTGGCCCTCTCCTTTTTTTGCATTGTCCGGCAGGATGACTTCCTTGAGCTCCGAGGGAAGGGTGGAAATGGGGGCATTGAGAACCGGAGAGTTGAGGATGATGGACGGTGAGCCGCCGCTGCGGGGAGTTTCCGTCCTGTCGAGTATGGCGGGGATTGTGGAGCCGTTTCGGAAGAAGACGATGGCTTTACCTGCCGCCGCATGTGCGGGAAGGATGACTGCCGCCAGCATGGCTGCAGCCGAAACAAGCAATCGGAGAGCGGAGGTCATGGCGTGGAGCGGGTAGGAGGTTCCTGATTGAAGAAATCCAGGCGGTTGATGTCCTGTCCGGGTATCGTGAGGGTGCCCAGGATGGGATGATCCAGGATCAGGATGCCCTTGTTCAGAGAACGGATGGAACCGTATAAACGGCCTCCGTTTTGGAGAACGACGGAGTCGCGTCCTTCAGTGTCTTTGTCCGAAGGAGAGGATATATCGGCATTGGAAAAGACCATCAGTGAGGTGTATTCAGACGGAATTTCCATCGGGCGTTGAGGCGTTTTGATGGTGACGACGTTGGTTCTGTCTTGGTAGGAAGTGATGTCTCCGACGATGGTCTTGCCGTCCGTTGTATTGATTTTGTCTTCCCGGGTGTTGTCTGAAGGCAGGATGTTGGAGGCGATGTCCCACTTGTTGAACAACCTTAGTCCGTAGAGTTCCACTTGACCTTGAGGGATGGCGAACGTGAACCAAGTACCGGACGGAGCCACCCAGGGCACGACAGTGCGACGCGGGGTATGACCGTCCGCCGAGAGACTGAACGAGGTGCCCCGGGGCGTTTCCGTAACGCTCAGGAAAAGACGATGACGGGAACCTGGTTTGGGGATGGGAAGGGAATTGATCGTATGGGAAGTTAGCGGAGAGTCGCTGTAAGAGAGCTTCCAGGCAACTCCATCGGTATGGAGGTAGAGACCGGAGGGGTTGCTCATGGGTGAACGCGTGCCGTCCCCTCCGAAGAAGAGGACCAGACGGTCTTTCCTGCCGCTGCCTGACCCGGCAAGAGGAATGGAAACGTCAATCCGTAAATCGAACGAAGCAGCGTTGAGATCCATGTTTTTGCCCCATTCCGTGCCGGAAGGCAAGACAAGGCTGGAACCCGGTTGATGATTGGGATTGGCCTTTTCGAGGCATTGCATCTGTTGTTCCTGAAGGCTTTTTTGATAGGATGGGATCCAGAAGATATCGAAAGACGGAAGATCGGCCAGGATGGGAAAAAGTTTAGGGTCGTTCAGTTTGATAGCCCGAATGAGATTCTTGGGAATAACGGAGGTTCCATGGCGGTAGGGACTGGTAAAGACGGCTTTCCCGTGCTCGATGGATTTCAAGGAAGCAGGGAGGATTTCCCTCCATCCTCCGCGCAGGACGATAATATCCGGGTATTTGTCTTGCGTGTTCTTCCGGGGTTGTTCCATGTGGATGGAGTGAATCTGGGACAACTTGATGTCCCAAAGCGTTTTTCCGTTGCCGGTGGGGAGGATCGTGAGTGAATCTTGAGGGGCGTCCAGGGCTATCAATTCCCCGGATGCCTTGAATCCGTCTTCCATCATCACATCCACCTGAACGGCGGATGCCAGGGTGGAGGCTGTACAGGTGAACAGAATGGGGAATGAAAGCCTATTTTTCATAAATGGGCAGGAAGCGGTAGTTGACTGCCAGAGAGAGCAGGGCGAATGCCGTCGAATATCCCGGGGAACGCATTCCGGACCAGGATCCGTCCGGTGCCTGGGAAGCGGCCATGAGACGGAAATTGCGGCGGTTCCAGGCCCGCCATATTTCTTCGTCGGCATGGAAGAGGGCTTGGGCCATGTAGTATTCCATGTAGTAGGGGTAGGTATCTTCCCTCGTCTGGAGTTTCGATTTCAGGAAGGCCAGGGTGGCTTGGAAGGAAGGCTCTTCATGCTTTTTGGCAAGAGCCTGAGTCAGCAATCCGATCGCCGAGACGGCGATACTGCCGCTGCCGGGAGAGGTATAGCCGTAAATCCCTTTGGAATCCCGGCAGGAAGCCATGAACTGTAATCCTTTGTCCAAGGCTTTGTGTGGGACTTCAATGCCTGCATTGGCTGCGGCGTGGAGAGAAACGAGGATACACCCGGTGACGCTCGTATCGGCGTCCGTACTGGTGGGATCGTAGCGCCAGGCTCCCAGAGGGTTGACGGACTGGGCTTTCAGAGACAATTCGACGGCTTTTTGCAGGGAAGGTCCCAGACGATCGTCTGGAATGGCTCCGTAGGCTTCCGCTAAAGCCAGAGTGGCGAAACCGTGGGAATACATGGTGGATCCGATCATGCCGTTTTCGGACGATTGGCTGGAGAGAATGAAATCCAGGGATCGCTGTACCAGCTCGGAGTATGGCCCGGAAACTGGGTCTTCCCCGTGTGCCAAAACAGCCATGAGACAAAAAGCTGCAGCGGCAGGGTCGTCTCCGTAGGTGCCGTCGAAGGTGCCGTTTTCCTTTTGTTCTCGTTTGAGGAAGTCGAGAGCCTTGACGTACATATACTCTACTTGAGGGGGGATGGTATCGTCCGTTCGAGTCAGGCGAGTGAAGGTTCTTTCCTGTCCGTCTTGCTCCCGGGGGCTTCCTGTGGACGGAAGCGCGCCAAGCCCGGACAACATCAGCAGAAGGAAGCACCGGACGAACCGTGCTTTCCGAATGTGACCGTGTTGGAAGTTGGAGGGCTTCATTCTTGCAGCGTTTTGTTATAAGCGTCCAGGGCTTTCCGGAATTCTTCGGGCATGTCGGCGGCTCCGGAGCCGGTTGACTTTGGAACACTTCTAGTTTTGTGAACAGGTGCCTGATCGTCGTCCGGCATCGGCGTATTCCCTTCCGGCGATGTACCGGAACTGCCCGTTCCTGCACCGGGAGATGATGAGGGGGACGTCTTTTTATGCACGGAATCGGTTTCAAGACCAAGCATTTGGCGTATCATATCCATGAGGGTGGAAGTTCCGGCATTTTCCTCCTGCCTGTTGTCTCCGCCGTTCATGCGGAGGGCTGCCTGGTAAATCAACTCAATGACCTCCGTTTGTGCAGCGATGGCGGGGCCTCCCGTTCGGTTGGCTTCGAGTTCGTCGACGGCATCGTTCATGGCATGGCGGCATTGTTCCAGCAGGGCGATGACGTTGCGGTCGGTTTGTTCGGAAATGATGTCCATCGTATCTGCCTGGAGTTCATCCTGTTCACGGGCCAGGCCGGAGGTATCCCGAGACTGGTCGGGATGTTCCCTCCGTTCTTCTTCCATGGCTCGCGTTCTCAGGCGTATATCCTGCTGGGAGCGGATCATGAACATGAGCTTGAGTGTGAGCTCAAAGGCCGATTGGGAGATTTCTCCCCCACCGGAGCCGGCCATGCCGCTGCCTCCGCCTGTTGCATGGGATGTTTTTTTACTGTCATCCAGAAGACGGGCCCAGTGTTCCAGAGCCCGGGAAAGGAGGAGAGCATGTTCGATCCCGACGCCGGACTGGGAGGATGCAATGTATTCCGATACGTTTTCCATGCGACGGACGATTTCCGAATTCTGCATGATTTCGTATAAGTCTCCGTAGATGGGGTGGGTGGCCCGCTGGCGGTAGGAGGCCAGATCTTCCAGCATCCAGCCCAGGTTGCGTGTCGTGGCCTTCTGGAGGGCATCAATAGCTTCCATGTTGCGTTTGGCTGCGGGCGGGAGTTCGTCGGGAAGAAGTCCTACGGTAGTCTGGAGGTAGGAGGCGAGTGAGCGGCTGACGGATTCCTCTTGCTTCGATAAATGTCGGAGGCGTGCGACGAAGGTGCCGGCCTCCATGCTTTTGGTGGCAGCGTTCATTGAGGCAATAGCGGTTTTGATGGCTTCGACAGCCTGTTCGTGTTCTCTATCTGCCTGTTTTAGAGTGGATTCCATTTCCTGTGGAGAAACGGTTTCCGCGGCTTGTTCGAAGTATTTCTGGGCATTGCGCATGGTACCGGCAGGGAGCGGGGACATTTGCCGGATGGAATCCATCAGGCGCTTCATACCGTCCGGATCGATTTGCGTGTTAAGTGTAGCTTCGCGGAAGATGGCTTCACCCTGGCGGAGGAGGTCGGAGAGTTGGCGCCTGTTCGTCTGTTCCTGTTGGACGAGTTCGGGGATTTTCTCCCGGAGATCCTTGTTATCAGATTTCCGGTCGGCTAGGAGGATGCTCTTGGTCTCGTCTCCGATGGAATCCATGGAACGGGACAATTCTTCCAGGGCGCCGATGAGGCGTTCCAGTGAATGCCGGATCATTTCCGCATGGCGTTCCGGGGTCAGGATGTACAGAATGAACGGGTCGGAATAGACGCGTTTCCCATGAGGGGAGTAGTCCGAGGCAAAGGCGCGGATGACGACGCGCTGGGGTGAAATGCCTAAATCTTTAGCCCGGAAAACCATGTGTTCCGTGATGCTTGTTGTGGTCGGGGAACCCGGTTTGAGGATTCTTTCCGTCGAGGTTCCGGGGGATGACGACTGGCCGAGGGACTGTTCTCCGACCCATGAGATACCTGTTTCCCGGATGCCGTAATCATCCGTGGCTTCAATGGATATTTGGATGGATGTATTTTCCAGAATATATTTATTGTCAAGATCTTCGTGTAGGAGGACACGAGGAGGGCGGTCTTCGACCGGGGTCAGCGTCAGATGGCGTGGAGAGGATGTTTGCAGACCGTCCGTATCCGTCCAGGACAATTCCCATTCCTGCGGCTCACGTTCCATGGAGATTCCGGAGATAGTAACCGTTTTTCCTTCAATGCGGATGGGACGGTCGTCCGGCGAGGACGATGCCCGGAGCAGGGGGCGTGTGGCCGTGGCACGGATGTCGGCTGTACTTCCTTCCGGTACAGGAATGGCCCCGGCTTTCATCGGTTCCCGGTAAGGCGGGCGGCCTGTGTAGGAGGGTGGGGTGATTTCTGCCTCGGCTCGTTCCATGCCCGGTCTTGGCTGCGGGATGATTTTCAGGCGGTGAAGAGTATCTCCGGCGGAGAATTCCATGCGTGTTGCCTGATACAGGGGGGGAAGAGTGAAGCGGTACCCCGTTTTGTCCGGAGAAAGGCCGATTTCATTCCATGTTCCGCCGTCCAATCGGAAGTGAGCCGTTTCCGGCCTGTGAGATGAGGCCGAGGAGAGGAGGAACTCCATGGGCCAGGATTCTCCCTGGGCGACGATGAGGCGGGTTCGGAGTGGCTCCAGGACGGTAAAGGTGAAACGTTCCGGTGGATGAAACGGGTTTGCCCATCGGCGCCACGCGTTCCCGGCAGCATCCGGGAAGGCTAAAAATACGGAACCTGCAATTACAATCAGAAAAACAGGAAGGAATACCCGTGTGATAACGGATTTTCGCGGACGACCGGAGAAAAAATCCTTTCCAGCCAGTTCTTGGGCGTTCTGGACGATGGCGGCCTGTCTCAGACGGGGGGAAACCGTCTCGTCCGGCGTGGACGATGCCAGGTCGATGACTCCCAGAAGACGATCCCCTAGGGCGGGATTGCTGCGGGCTAGCAGAAATGCCAGCTGGCGTGGCGTCCTCTCCGTGCGAAACCATTTTAACCACCAGGCAAAGAGATAGAGGGGAATCCCTGGGAAAACGGGCAGAATACATGCCCACGCCAGGATACCCGGCGTGTCCCAGAGACGGTCGGACAGGAAGAAAACCAGATAACAGGCCGCCGCAATAGTCGGGCAGACGACCAGAGCTTCGCAAGCCCTCGTACGGAACAGGCGCATGCGGAACTCCCGGATTTGTGCAATCAGGGATTCGGGAATGTCTCCTGTTGGCGGCGGTGTCATGAACGGAATATCCTTACTTCGTCCTCTTGCGGGATGAACGGAGTGCGTCGCATCTGCCGTGGCATGGAGCGCTGCCGCAAGGAGAGAGGGGGGAATTTTGTCATTTTCCACCGGCAGGTTTACGTCCGGCGAGGATGTTATTCCGGAGATCCTTCATGTCATCGCGGAAGCGTGGTTGTGTGGCGGCGGTCGGTGTCGTGATATCCCATTCCTGCATTTTTTTCCGGATGTAGGTGAGGATGGCTGCTTCATCGACACCGTATTTCTTGCATACCGGGGAGAGACGGAGTTCCGGAGAATTGAATTGTCCGTTGCAGAAGTAGGGGATGTCGTGCGCCCAGGCTTTCCGAAAGTCTTCGGGACAAGCTTGTACATTAATAGCGTTGAACATTCTGGAAACGTCGTCCCGGGGAATGCCGGCCGCATTCATGCAGACGGCGGTTTCCATGTAGGAAAGCATGAACTCGATCATGACGTCGTGGATTGCCTGTTTCCAGACGGCCGCTTGAGCGGGATCGATTCCGGAGAGTTTGGCATCCAGCTTGGCGACGGCGGCGAGGATGGCATCGCGAGGCCCGCAGGTCATCGGATCGAAACGTTCCGGTTTTTCCTCATCGTCGTACAGGGGGATGGGAGGGCGGACGCGCGAGTCAATTCTTCGCAATTCCCGGGACAGTTCGTTCCTGAGTTCCGCCATGGAGATTCCGTACTGGCGCAGGAGAGGAGCGGCGTAATTTCTGCCGGGGTGGCGGGTCTGCTTGATCCAGGCTTCCTGGAAGTCGGGCGGGCAGTCGGATATTCCTCCGGAGAGCATAACGCGAGCGCGGTCGGATTCCGTGGGCGTTCTGTTTTCATACCCGAAAGTCCACTCCATTTCGATGATCCTCAGAGCGGTTCGTTTCAGGAAAAGTTCGATGGCTTTCCGGGCCTGTTTCGGAGATTGCGTTTCGATTTTTTGTTCCTGTTGGGCGATGGCTGCCGAAGGAAGGGAAATCGTTATGGACAGGGCGGCAAGAAGGATTGACGGGAAAAGTCCTGCGTGTGCATTCATGGTCGATGGAATGTGCTGTGGGCTGGATGGATGCCGGGCTTGATAGCAAATTGCCCCGTGGCTGGACGGGGCAATGGAAATGCTGGTATTTTCAGAAAGCGGTGGATTAGCCGATACGGAACCGGGAACGCCTTCCTTCCGTGGGTGCCGGTGCGGGCTTGGGAGAGGGACTAGCCTGTTGCTGCCGGGCCTTCTGTTGCATTTGTTGCTGAATTTGCTGCTGCCTGCGCTGGGCATCGATAGCCTGTTGCTGACGAATAGCTTCCTGGCGCTGGTTTGCCTCGCGCTGCCGGCGTTCGGCGTCAATGGCAGCCTGGCGGCGTTCCTGTTCCAACTGGCGTTCCTTCTCCTGAAGTTTTGCCTGTTCTGCGGCAAGGGCCTGAAGACGTGCCTGGTTGGCGGCGTTGTCTACGGGCGCTGGAGCGAAGCGGCTGCGAATGGCGGGATTGGAAGCGGCCTGTTTCTGTGAGATGACCTGCCTTTGGCGGGCCAGGGCTTCCTGTTGTTGGCGGATGCGATCCAACTCTGCGGACTGACTGTCGGCCGGTGCCGCCACTCGCAACGATTTCTGGCGGCTGCGGCTTTGGATGCGCAGGTTCTTCTGGTACTGGGCATAATGCGGGTCAGACTCGACATAGGCGGCGTGAGGGCTGCCTTCCATGACTTCTACGGGAGCCCTGTATCCCAGCGCGGCATTCATCGTCGGCTTGAGGGATTCTTCCACATTGCTGAGTTTGCTGGGAGGTGCGGGGGGGACGGAATAATCGGCTCCTTTCCAGAGATCGGCTGTGGAGGACGGATTTTCCTTGGCCAGCGGAGCCAGCCTTTCCTCTGCTTCCCGGGCTGTGGCGAGTTTGCGTTCCACCCAGTCCGGTTTCCAGTTCGGGCTGGAGGACTTGAGGGATCCGAGGGTCTGGATGGCCTGGGTGATGTTTTTATGGGCGTCGGCGTAGGCTTTTTTACCCTCCAGCATCTTGGAAAGGCAAATGAGCGAATCCGCTTCGGCATAGGTATCTTCCGGTGCGCCGGAAGCCAGAAGGCCCGTTGCAAAAAATGCGGCGGCAAGCAAACTGATGCGGCTATATTTCATAAGCAATAGAATGGTCTCGTGTCTGGCATCATCACACAATGAGAGCTCCATACAAGCTTTTTCTTGCGAATAAACACCCTCATTTTTTTACAGGCTGCGTCCTTGGAGCCATGCGGCGGCCTGGGCGGCGTAGTAGGTCAGGATCATGTCGGCACCGGCGCGGCGGATGCTCGTGAGAGTTTCCAGCACGGCGGCCTGTTCGTCGATCCAGCCGGAGGCGGCGGCGGCTTTCAGCATGAGGTATTCTCCACTGACATGATAGGCGGCCAGGGGGAGGGTAGTCGTCTGGCGCATGGCATGGAGGACGTCGAGGTACATCGTGGCGGGTTTCACCATGAGGATGTCCGCTCCTTCCGCTTCGTCGAGTGCGGCTTCGCGCAGTGCTTCCCGGAGGTTGCGCGGATCCATTTGATAGGTCTTTTTGTCACCGCTTTTGGGAGCGCTCTCAAGAGCCCCGCGGAAAGGACCGTACATGGCGCTGGCATATTTGGCGGTATAGGCCATGATGGAGACGTCTTCCAAGTGTTCGTAATCGAGTGCGGAGCGGATGGCGGCTACGCGCCCATCCATCATGTCGCTTGGGGAGATGACGTCCGCCCCGGCTTCGGCGAAGCAGAGCGCCTGGCGGCAGAGAACCTCGATGGTGGGATCGTTGAGGATTTCATAACTGCCGTCGGGGTAGAACTGGACAATGCCGTCGTGACCGTCGGTGTTGTACGGATCGAGAGCGACGTCCGTGTTGACGACCAGATCGGGCAGGGCATCCTTGAGGGCGACAATAGCCCGCGGGACGAGACCGTCGGGGTTGTAAGCCTCCTCCGCTCCGGGCGTCTTTTTGGAATCGGGCACGGCCGGGAAAATATCTACGGATGTAATGCCGAGATCCATGAGCCGTTTAGCTTCCTCGACGAGTCCTGGGATGCTCCAGCGGGTGCAGCCGGGCAGGGACTCAATCGGGACGTCTTCGTCGGATTCATGAATGAAGACGGGCAGAATGAATTGAGAAGGGGAAAGATGCGTTTCCGCGACGAGGTCGCGTATGGCGGCGCTTTTTCTGTTCCGGCGCGGCCTGATGGGTAGGTTGAACATGCCTCCATTATGCGATGCTCCTCCCGCGAGTGAAGAATAAAGTGAGGCTCCATGGAATTGACCTCCGGAAAGAATCTTGCCGGGTGACTCATTTTGGTGTTTTCCGCAGGCATTCGTGCATGTATGTCACGGAGCAGATATGAATGCCTTGATGATCAAATGCAGCCGATTGGCTCTGGCGGTGTGTGCCGGTGCGTTGTTATGCGGTCCCGCCGATGCGCAGGAACCCAATGCAGACGCTTTGATGAAAAGCCTCCGTCAGACTGCGACCCTCCAGAAGAACAAGGATATCAAGGGGCAGATTCGCCGGCGTAGCGTGAAGATACCTTTCAACATCAGTTTGCGAGGCGAACTGATGTGCTTCCAGTATTTCCAAAACAACGTATGGGAACGCTTCGATCTCAAATTCAAGGAGAAAGGGCAGGAACTCCAATACCAGAAGGACGGCAAAATGGTGGCTCTCCCCAAGGCGATGTATTCGACTCCCATTCCTGAAACGGACATTACCTACGAGGATTTATCCATGCGTTTCCTGTACTGGCCTGGAGCCCGGATTCTTCAGGAGAGCGAAGCGACATCCACCGTCAAAGGACGTCTTTGCTGGATCGTCCAACTCAAGAACCCGACTCCCTCCCTCGGTCAGTACGCCTGGGTGCGCGTGTGGGTTGATAAAGAAAACGGCGGAATGTGGCAGATCGACGGCATTGATGCCCGAGGGGAGTTGGCCAAGCGTTTCCTGCTGACGTCCGTGATGAAACTGAAGGACGGATCCTGGTTTTTCAAACAAATGAAAGTTGAGGTTCGCGACACGAACGATTCACGGAAAACGGTCTCCGTTAATTATATCGATATGAACTCTCCGGAATGATCGGCTTTTTTGAATAAATATCAATTACGGCGTGACATGTCCCCTCAGTGAAGGTAAACAAGTTCACCCCAATTTGTCATGAAATATACGTTTTTCACTGTTCTTGCGGCTGCCTTGGTGTTGTCTTCCTGCTCCTCCCAAAAAGGGACTTCACCCGAAGCTCATGTAACGCCTGCAACGGAATCCATCCCAGCTTCCAAGATAACGCCTGCTCACAGGCTTCCTGTTTCGAAGAATCGGACCGGGAATAGCCAGCAATTCCCCGTCGTTGCCAAAAACACGACGTTTGCCCCTCAGGCTCCCAAGGTGCCCGGAGTGCGCATTTCCCGCGTGAATGTTCCGGAAAAAGTCGTCGCCCTGACTTTTGACGACGGGCCTCACGGGACACTGACTCCGCGTGTTCTGGATATCCTCAATCGCTACAACGCCAAGGGTACCTTCTTTATGCAGGGAGTTAACGTCAATCGCTACCCCGGCATCGTCAGCCGCATGGCTCGCGAAGGCCATGAACCGGCATCCCACACATGGAACCACATTTGCATGACCAAGACATCGCGTCCGCTCTGCGAAGCCCAGCTTCAAAAAACCGACGAGGCGATCCGCAAGGCGACCGGCTCCTCCCCCAAGCTGATGCGTCCTCCTTACGGAGCTGTCAATGCCGGGCTTTATACATGGATGCATGAACGCTTCGGCTACAAGACGATCCTCTGGGATGTCGACACCAACGACTGGCGCAAGCCCGGAGTCTCCACGGTAATTTCCCGTGCTGTCAATGGTGCCAAGCCCGGATCGATCATCCTCGTGCATGACATCCACGCGTCCACCGTAGATGCCGTGGAAGGCATTGTGCGTGGCCTGCAAAACCGGGGGTTCCGCCTGGTGACTGTTTCCGAACTGATCTCCATCGGCCAGCGCTATGCCAATTCGGCGGGTGTATCCGCACCTGCCCCGTCTGTCCCCGTCATACCGGCGGCTCCGGCTCCTGTCGTTGCTCCCGCAGTTGTTCCGTCTATCCATGAACAACCGGTCACGGAACCCTCAATGCAGCAGGAAGATGCTCCCCGGCAACCTGCCGTCGCTCCCGTTTCCGCCGAAAATGCGGACGAACCTGCCGTGACTCCGGGAACTTCCGGTGCTGTACCTCAGCAATAATCTTCGCTTGGCGTTGCCCTTTTTTCCCGGTTTTGGCATAGACAAGCGCCGGTGAAATGGTTAAAATGCCTTAAGCATCACACAAGAGCTCTTGAGGTGGTTCTCAAAGAGCTCTTTTTTATGCTGCAGGGTTCCAGACATTCCGCGCCGACCTATGCTGAAACAGGGACAACATGCCTTATCCTATCACGTGCGCAACATCGCTGAGTGCGCCCTTGATTTTTCCAGCAAACTGGGGGACGACTGTATTTTCCCGGCGGAAGAGCCGTTGCGAGATGCGCTGCGGGCGGCGGAACGCATTCCGGCCGTTGCCGTGATCGGGGATACCTGTGCCGGCAAGTCGTCCGTACTGGACCTGATGGTTTCTCCCAAAGAGGATACGTTCGGGAGGATGTCGCGCGGCGTTCCCGTCCTTCGCTGGAGGTTCGACGTTCATGCTTCGGGAGAACTTGCCCAGGGGGAGGAGGCCGCCTACTATCCTCTGCCTCAGCTGCGTGATGTCGAATTTATTGATACGAGCATTCGCGATTTCGACAAGGAAGGGGATCTCCTGCAGGAGGCTCTCCAAGGATCGGATGTCATCATCATGGTGATTTCCGCCACAATGCCGTATTCCCGGAATGCGTGGGATTTCATCTCCCGGTTCCCCCCCGAATACTACACCCGGATGATCATTGCCGTGACACATCCCGACGAGTGTAGTTTCGACCAGATCCAGAACGTCAAAGACATTGTCCGCGAGGACTGCCGCCGTTATCTTGATACGGAACCACCTCTCTTTCCCGTCTGCGGAGGGGGGAGCCAGAAAGGATACGGAGCCGATGCCCTGACCCGGCGCGTCAACCACATTTTGGCCGTCAGGATGGCTTCCCTCGGCATGAACGCCCGGGTGATCGCCGCAACGGCATCCTTGTTGGAAGAACAGAAACAGGTCTTGCGCAACCAGGATCGCCTCCTGCGTATGGACTCGGGGTTCCTGGCCAGGATCGAGAGCGAAATCGACTCCGTTTGCAACCAGATGGCCCGCATCCTTCCCACACGTCTGGAAGCCATGTCTACTCTCGTTCAGGAGTTTGTTCCGCGCTTGGCCCGCAAAACGGCCAGACAGCTTGGCTATGTCCTTTCCCTGAACCGCGTCCGTTGCCTGGGCCACATGGCCGCGGGCATTGACAACTGGTTTTACAAACAAATTTCCCACAGCATCGAAGAACGCCAGGAGTACTACAACCGCGAGTTCCTGACGGCCTGCACCCAGCACTGGAATTCCATCCGTCCCCGCGTTCAGGACCAGATGGAGTGCGACATCGGAGATTTCCCGGCAGAACGCCTCCAGACAAGTCTGGACACCTATCGCCGTCGCCTGGGACGTGCCGTTTACCAGCCTCTCAATGATTTCGGATTGAAGTCCTGTCTGTCGAAATTGTATGCCGGGCAGGAAAAGTGGATGTACAAGCAACTTTTCATCATTTTCCTGCTGATCGCCGCCGGAGGCATTCTCGGAGGACTCGGGGAATCCTCCGCGGGATTCGTCCTGGTCGGTTGTGCCGCCGTCCTCTGGGTTCTGTCCTCCCTGGCTCTCATCTTCGTGAAAATCCGCCTGATCCGCCAATTGGAGGATGCTGCCGGAGACATGCACCTGGCCATTGTCAGCGGTTTGAAGGAACCCCTGTTTCTCGCGACCATGGGAGGGCTGGTGGACTATCGCAAGCTCTACACCGATATCCGGGGACAGGTGGCTGTCAGCGCCGACCAGATCACCCCTCTCCTCGCCGAGCACAACCAGCTTTTCTACAAACTGACCGCCATGCGACAGCCCAGATAGGGTGGTGCCGGGCGCATGTTTTTCCGCGAGTTTGTCATTTTGGGATTCACGGCAGGCGGTGAACCGTATAGCATCATTCCATGTTTGACATGCTGGTTCGCCTTTACGACCTTCCTGACGTTTCCTCCTCGATCAACGAACTGAAGGGGCAGGGGATTCTGATCCGTCGTCCGGGCGCCTACGAACGCCATATCGTGACCGACTGGGTCGGAAGGACGTTCAGCCCCAAGTGGGTCAGCGAAACGAAGGTCGCTTTCGGACGTCAACCCGTTTCATGCTTCATTGCCACGTGCGACAGCCGGATTGTCGGCTTCGCATGCTACGATGTAACGGCTCGCGGTTTCCTTGGCCCCATGGGAACCGATCCTTCCGTACGCAGGAGTGGACTTGGCAAAGCCCTTCTGGTGACTGCCCTCGGTGCCCTGAGGGACATGGGGTTTGCCTACGCCTTTATCGGAGGTGTTGGTCCGGCGGAGTTTTATGCCAAAACCGTCGGTGCAGTTCCGGTGGAAGGCAGTACTCCCGGTATCTATATCGATATTCTGCCTGATCCGGAATTGTAGGAACGGCTTCCCTTTCTCGTGGAAATCATGAGAGAATCCAGAAGAAGTTGTGATATGGTGTCCTGGCTAATAAATATCCAACTTCATGATGGATATTAGATTTAACTGATCGGAATTCTCCTTTTGTCCGATGCGGAAATGTGGGTATTTTATGAATGCCCATAAATATGTATTGTTTTTGATGTTAAATCCATCATATGACAAATAACTGCAGTGAATTTTCATTTCTGTCGTCTTTTTCATAAGAGTTTTTTCTGCAAATATAAGCCCTTTAATAGGATGATGATATTTTTATAATGAATAGAGAAATGTTTCTTGTAAATTTAAGATAATAAAAATATCGGATATATTGTTTGTAACTAGCGGATTTAACATCCGTTGACAAGGATAAACAACCCGGCAAGACACATTTAGTTTGATGTTTTTATGAAAAACGCCCTTCTCTCTTTCTATCTAACTCAACCACGGGCTAGTAAAAGCGATGGATTTAGGCATTATAAACAAACGTTTGTGTTGTTTTTTCGTGTATGTTTTATTGATTGATGCATTGATTTAATCGAATCTCGCCCTTTTCTCTATTTTATATTTTCATAATAAATTGATATATAATATATTGTGTCCATTTATCGGATGCATTGTATTTAATTTTAATCTTTTGTTTTGCGTGTTTTGAAAATAAATTTTAACAGACGTTGAAAAATTGGAAAATTTATAAAAATAGGCAATTTAAATAAATTAATTACAAAACAAATAATTAGCGGATGTTAAAACCGTCAGACTACGTGCGGTACCTTCTAACTAGTCAGATTTATGAAAATTCGCCTTCCCCTCCCCTTAAGAACTGCGTTGCTGTCCAGTTTTCTTGCGGTTTTCTCCTACACTGTCCAGTCTGCCACCCTGTCGTGGTACGGTGAAAACGGCGGTTCCTTTGTTGAAAATTGGTGGAATCCTAGTCCGGACATTCCGGATAGCCCGCACCGGCAGGATTTGCTTCCGCACGACAATCTTGTATTCGGAGATCAGGATCCGTCCTCTCTCGAAGAGAGGACAGGATTGCAGGAAGTGATTTTTGGTCAAAAAGCCACTTATGGTTCGTTTACGTTGACGAGTGCGCTTGACTGGAATATTGCGACGGCAGGTTCAGTGTTTGAATCTGTATCGGTTACAGCGGCAGGGAAGACCTTGACCTTTGATGGTCTGGAAGTCACTGATGCGATGACGGCAACCGGAAATCTTGTGTCTACTGGCAATGTAAAGGTGGGGGGCGATTTTACATTGGGGGCATCCTCCACATTGACAGGAACCAACTTGGACGTGTCGGGTGCATTGTCGAATGCGGGAACGATTACTTTGTCGGGGGGATTGACGACGCAATCGTGGACACTGAGTTCAGGAGGGACTATTCTGGCCCAATCTTTCAACGGAGGGATGGGAGACAGCGACATGGTTGTCGACGGGACGAATTTGTCCCTGGAGGGGAACCTGTCCGTCAATTCATTGGCCATTACCGGCAACGGAGCTTTGACAGCTGGAGCCGTTACTTCGGAGGGCGATATTAGTGCGGGGTCCGGGACAAGTTTGACCAGCAAGGGAACTCTGACTTCGACGAACGGCGGCATGGCAATCGCCGGAACCGTGACGGCTGGTGGAACCGTGACGGCTTCCAATGGGACCATTGAGCTTTCCGGGACCTTGAATGCAAATGGGCAGAGTGTCGTTGCCCAATCTCTCAATATGGGAAGAAACGGGAGTTTGACCGCAGATTCCCTGACTGTGCATACCCTGGAGACTGTTACCGGTTCCCGTATGAATTTGACCGGAACTCTGAACACTCAATCCTGGACACTAGGCGCCGGTACCATCACGGCTGCTTCATTCAATGGGGGCTCCGGTTCCTCTGACCTTTCCCTCAATGGTACGAAGTTGACCCTTTCCTCTTTGGAAGCCATAGCCCTGAATTCCCTTTCGTTGAATTCCTCCGCCTATTTAACGACAACAGGTAATGGTGCGGATATCACGATTGCAAACGGATTGACACTTAATGCCGGGACAACATGGGATGTCCGGGGAAGTTCAGCTGGACGCAATGTCATTACCGGCGGCAACGCCGTCCTCAATGGAAGCATGTGGGCTAAAAGCCTGGCTGTGAATGGTGATAGCTTGGTCGTCGGAGGGACGGTTGTCACGACGAGTGATGTAACTGTGACCGGATCGTCCAATATCTCCGGCTCTTTGTCGTCTGATTCCGGAAATATGACGTTGAGCGGCGCTACAGAGGTATCCGGTATTCTGAAGGCCAGCAACATATCTTTGACCGGAGCTGTGACATTGGCCGGGAATACTTTCAATATCAGCGCTTCCCGGAACCTAACTATTGGTTCTCTGGCGAATACGGGAGGAGAGATCGGAGGCGGAACCATTTCTGCCAATTCTTTGACATGGACGACGACTCCCGGAACGCTTCAATTGAACGGTACCAAAATTATTCTTGGAGACACGGCTGCCAATGATTGGAGCGGCATGGATTTGATCCTGAGAGAAGGATCAGGAGCCGTCTTTAATGTTAAAAAAGCTGATGTCAAACTGAAGTCCCTCGTTTTGGAGAAAGGTTCCGGAACGGCTTCTTTTGGATCGTTGGAAACGGCTGGCAATTTGGAGGTTCTGGATAACAATGCCAAATTGAATTTAGGAACCAATTCCACGTTGACAGTTGGTGGTGACATGACTCTCAATTCATTTAGTAACTGGGGTACGGTTACCGTTGACGTTGCCGGCAATTACACTGGGGGGCATATGCTTACTGCCAAAGATATAACGGTTGGAGGGAATGTTGACTTAACCTCCAATCTTACCGCCACAGAAAGTCTTTGGATTAAGGGAACGGTTGAGGTTATAAAGAATGCCAGTATACTGGATGGACAAAAGAGTCTGATTATTGACGAAGCCGTTACTAATTCCGGCACTATCAAATCCTCTTCCGGTTCAATTACTCTGAACGGTGATGTCACCCTGAATGCTGGAAGTTCACTTCTTGCAACAAATGGCACGATTTCCTTGGGGGGCGATTTGACAGCCAATGGATCGGCCGGAAAACCGGTCACGATTACAACCCGGCAGCTTCAGGGTGATACTGCCAAGACCATTTCTCTGACGAATGCCGACATGAGCCTTACCGGTAGTAGCGATACTTCTACGATGGGAACGCTCGAAATGACGGGATCTGCTCTGAATGTTTCCTCCTCCTTGACGGCGGGAGCTGTTTCCGTAGATGAGACGTCCAGCGTGAGTGTTGGCAAATACATTCATTTTGAGTCTCTTACTTCGTCAGGACTTGTTGAATCTACTGCGGGGAATATTACTATTACCGGTGCCGTGGATGTGAAGGATGGAGGGCTTCTTGAAGCCTTGTCAACTGAGGATGGTACTGGAAGCATTTCGACGGGTGAGCTGGCCAATGCCGGGACGATTCAGGCCAATGGCACGATTATTGTAACTGGCGATTTGAAGGCTAACACCGGGACGATTCAGTCCTTGGAAAAAGACATCGTTATTACGGGGGATGCCAATTTGGAAGCCAATGGCAAATTGATTGCCGCTACGTATGATGAGATTACTCAGGAATGGACGGGGACGGGCAATATTTCCATCGGTGGTACCCTGACCACTTCGGGGCAAACAGGGGAACGCGTGATGCTTGTCTCTTCAAAACTTTTGGGGACAGGGACTTCCGGGAGCGATATGACCCTTTCCTTCACGGATTTGATCCTGACGGACAAAACGGATGCCGATCATACGGCTTCCCCAGTCAAAGCCGGGAATGTGACGTTGACGGATTCTCTTTTCAGTTCCGCCAGCGGTATTGAGGCTGCGAGTGTGACCCTGAACGGTAATTCCACGTTGCTTTCCACGCAGAAGAACTATACTTACAGCAACAATCCAAAACCGGAAGACTATCCCGAAGGCGGTAACAAACCGGATCAGACCGACATGACGATAGGCTCACTGACGGTCAACGGCAGCCGGAATACGGTGGAGAGTTATGGAAACCTTTTCCTGAAATCCGCGACAGCACTGGATGCCGATCAGTTGAAGGTCAATGCCTGGGGTGTGGTGACGGTTGATGGAGACTTGACTCTGGGTGATAAAAATGCTGCCAATCACAATACGATTTCCTTCCAGGGGGCCGGCATTGCGGTGGAAGGGGGGCTCAACGTTGCCAAAGGCAGTACTCTGACTTCCCAAGAAGCCACTATCTACAAGGAAGACGGGATAACTCCCTGGCCGGCTGCTACCAGGGATAGATCCCACCTGACTGTCAAAGGGGACTTGGATTACCAGGGAGAGATCGTCGTCAAGGGAGCCATGACGGCTCAAAACGTGACGGGCAGCGACGGCGGGACATTGACCGCCGGCAATGCCTCAACGGGGGATTCCGTGACAGTTAAGAGTATTGTTCTGAAAGGGGATAACACGACTTTCTCCTCCAGAAACGCCCTGAATATTACTTCCTTCCAGGAAGATGGCGGAGTTAAGTATGCCGCCCAAGTCAGCGGAAACGGGGCGAAATTGTCGTCTGTTTATAACATGACCATGGCCAATGGAGGGCTTCTTGTCAACGAGGGCTCTACCGTTAGTGCGGGAAGAAACCTCCAGGTCGGCGACGTCAACAGCATTCACAATGTGGTGATCAACGGAGTGTCAAGCGGAACCGTTGCAACGAAGGTGACTGCGGGAAGCGATTTGCGCGTGTATGGTGATGTTTCCCTGAAGGGAAACAACATTAACGTTTCGGCTAACAATATTTTCATTTACGACGCAACCCCGGGAACATTGGGGACATTGACGGTTGACGGGGCCGGGAATTCCGTAAGAGCCACACAGCAGTTCCGTGTATTTGCCATTGACCTGAAAAACAACGATGGTCTGCAGAATGTCCTGTCTGCCGGAAACCCGGGCATGTATGTCGATACGACATCGAACATCGGGACAGGCAATTTCCTCAATTCAGCCGGCACGATCCAGTTCAAGGGTAAGGTGACGACGAAAGGCGATATCCAGTCCTCCCAATCGGTGTATTTTGAAGGCGGCCTGGATATGACAGCCGGAAGCATCGTCTCCGGTGACACGGTGCGTTTCACATCCCTGTCCAACTCGATGACGGGAGGGAGCCTGACGACTCCCAACTGGGAAATCCTTACCGGCTACGATGCGGGAGGGGCAGTCAACCTGGTTAAAAATACGGAGGTTCACGTATCGGGATCTACAAAAATCAGCGGTGACGGAAAGGCCCTCTTTGAGCAAATCAGCGGAGAGTTGGGAGAAGTGAAGGTCTCCGGCAATTCCGATGCGACGATTGGCGGTACCAAAAATCGCGTCCGTTTTGAATTGCTTAACAGCGGTTCCGAAAAGGGGACAGTCTTGGCCCCCCTGTACATGACAGGCATGTCCATCCAGAACGGAGATGTCTATTTAGGCAGTTCCGACGGAACGAATCCCGTTTATCTTGATACGAAGGGCGACCGCAAGGGTACGATTACCTTGAACAAGGAAGGGCGGTTGTACGTTTATCAAAACAATACCTGGGCCGGTTCCGTCGAGATGAATAACAATTCCTATCTGACGCTGGCCGGAGGTAATATTCTCGGCGATGTCTATTCGGCAGGAACCAGTTCCGATTTTAATACGAACAACATTACCCTTGATGTCCAGGGAGGGGGCTTGATCCACGGCAACGTGATTCTCAATGCCGTGACGGTAATCGGAGATACAGGCAAGACTGTGACGGTTGACGGCGACCTGAGCATTACCAATTCTACGCCAGCTGATGCCCTTCAATTTTTTGCGTCTACTTCTCTGACGTACACGAGCGGGCAGTTGACAATTGTTGATAACCCTCCTGTTTCTGATCCCGACGTATCCCAAATCAACGACTCCGTTAAAAAGGTCATCATCGAAGGGGATTCCATGGTGACGCTCGGCAAGCTTTATGCTAACGGCTATTCATCAGGTACCATTCCCCACGAAGTCAGTATCCGTTTCGGCGACTTGACGATCGTGAGCGGAAATTACAAAGGAGACCTGCTGTTCGAGGAAAGCAACCAGGCCCAGAATAACGCGAATGTCTCGCGCAAGTTGACGATCAGTACGGACACGGCGAACGATCACAACATGATCGTGCTGGCATCCGGGATTATCAGTGTTTCCAACGATACGACGTTTACTCTGAATGGAGAACTTCGCGGCGACATGTCCCTGTTGATGGAGGGCGGCGGTACGAAAATTTTCAACAAAACCCTGAATGGTACGGACGCCGACTATACGGCGGACATTACCTGGACTGCCGGCAAGCTGCAACTGGGCGCCGACAATGCCATCGGGACGCAAGGCACCCTGTTCGTCAAGAGTACGACGGGTGAGGCGCTGGAACTCATCAGCAATATTCCCAATGCTACCGGAACCATTACGACGAGCAAGAACATCGACTTCTCGGCCAGCCCGGTAACTGTCAACACTGTCGATAACCTGACCCTGACGGGCAATGTTACCGGAGGCACGATGAGCAAAAACGGTGCGGGCGTACTCGACATGAGCAGTGCGGCCGTCGACATTGATACCTTGAATGTTTATGGAGGTACCGTGCATGACTTGTCCGCCGGGAACAGCTTGTACGACAACGTCAACGTGTCGGCGCATGCCGTCTTCATGGGTGACGTCGGTACGTATGGCAATCTGACATCAAGGGCGACGATCACGATTGTCGACGGTGAAGTAACCGATATCGGCGGCGGTTTCCTGAGCACGGTTCACGGAGACGTGTTCGGCAACATTGTCACCGAACATGTTGGGAAAGAATCTCCCGACGAAGGTCGCACGGCCTACAATTCCGTCATCGTTTTGGCCGATATGGTTTCCCAGGCCGGGCACACGGGTAATATCGTCAACGGCGGGACTCTGCTGATCGACGGCAGCAACCTGTCGATGACCGGCGCCATGAATCCGGACAGAGGCAATGGATCCGATTTCTCGCGTCTGACGCTTACCGGCAGTTCCCTGGAAATGACGGGCAATATCTATGCTTCCCGTTACCAGCGTCCCGAGGATAAACCGGCCGATGAAGCCGTCTGGGATGGAGGATGGTTTGCCATGCAGGATTCCTCGCTCGTTTCCAAGACGGGCAAAATTGAAATCACCGGCAAGACCCAGGGCATTTCCTGGAATGGCAGCAAGACTTCCGTTGATCAATCCGATGTCCGCTTTTACGGCAATGTCCTGACGGCCAATACGGGCATGAATCTGGATCTTGAATTTGTAGGCGGTACGGTCGGGGGCACCGTTGACCTGACCCAAAACAGCATCATTAGCAAGGGCAATGTCTTTACCGTTCTGAACGGCGGCATGTCCTTTGCCGGACGGAGTTTTGAGGATGAATCGAAATTCGACAGCAATACTCTGACCTCCCGTGATGACATGAAGCTCGACATGAGCTTCAAGAACGGGTTCGACAGCAACGAATTGACTTCCCAGCAGGGAGCTTTGTCCTTCAAGGGCGAGTCTCTTGAAGAGAAGGAGATCCACGGTGCGGGATTTAGGTACAATACGTTTTCCTCCTGGGGAGACATGGATATCGAATTGTCGACAAACGTGCTTGCCATGGAGAATACCTTTACCTCGGCGATGGGGGGCATGAGGTTCTTCTACCATTCCGGAGGTACGAAGAGCTATGGAGAAACTCTTCTGGGATTCCTCGACAATACGCTGACATCCAAGGGAGACATGGTGGTCGTTCTGAATACGCATGTTACGGCTTCGGGCAACATCCTGACTTCATCGGCGGGAACTCTTGACTTTACCTACCGTTTCCAGGGTGAGCTTGCAGAGGGAAGCGGAGGTGAACCCTTGGTTCATGGAGTGACCGACAATACATTGACATCCCAGGGCGATATGGCGCTGCGCCTGGATGTCAGAAACGTCTCTGGCAATACGTTTTATTCCAAAGCCGGGAGCATGCTGCTTTCCGGTATTCCGGATTCGGGAATTCTTGTAGACGAACGCGTCCTGTCCGGCAACTCCCTGCTGGCACAGGGGGATATCACATTCGATCAATCTTTGGACATTAAGGAGTTTAATAACAACTTGATCCAGTCCGGCAAAGACAACCTGAAACTTTTGGGTGATATTTTCGTCAACACCGTGATCGGAGATGGGGCTGATCAGACAAATCCGTCCGGCAAGAACGTTGCCAATACGTTTGCGGCAACACGGCAGTTTACGAATAACGCCTTCATGTTCCTGGGGAGCGGATCTTCCGTTAGTGCCCAGTTGTGGAACTTGAATGCCGATGCCGTGATTTATGACGGAGGTGTGACGATCAAGGCTCCCGTCAATGCGGGCATCGTCTGGCAGGGAACTTCTAGAAGATTGACTCTTAACGGAGGAGCAAGCCATGTCCTCGGGCGCTTGACCCTTAACTCGGGGGAACTCGTCTTGAATGACGGGGCGACCGCGTCGGCCCTGGATGTCCAGGGAACGGATACGGGAACAGGCATGCAGGGAAGGATTACTCTGAATGATGCCAGTACGTTGACATTCGACTCCATGGAGACGATTGGCAAAGTCATTCTGGCGGATGATTCAGCTGCGAAGCGACTGGGATCCATCCTCACCATTGCGAATAAAAACAGCCACATCGGCGAATTGACGCTGTCCGGAGATTCCGTCCTTTCCCTGAGTAAAGGGCATCTGACTATTGATGTCTTGCGGCAGAATGGCAAAAAGACGGGCGGTGAGGTTTTTGTCGGTATGGGAGATTTGACTGTCGGCAGTACAGATTGGGATGACAATACCTATTTCTCGGGTTCCATGACGGCATCCCTGGGCAGTATCTATCTTGCGACAGGCGGTGATTTCAGATTGGATGAAGTGACTATTTCTGCTTCTTCTTCCGTGTCTAATACGGGGAATTTGTATCTTTCGAGCGGTTCTTCCGTATCGGCGTCGGACTGGTATGTCAATGGGAAGGCAGTCCTGACGAATGCCGGCGTTTCGCTGAATAGCCGATTGCTTCTTGGTGGCGATTTATATCTGGAAGGGCTCAATGACGAAAGCGTCTGGGGCGGCTGGCTGAAGAACAGTCTGAGTGCGGGAGAATGGGATGCCTTGGGCTCTGACGAAGCCAAGAAAGCCAAAGTAATGGCCTTGCTTGGAAAACAGGCATACAATCTGGGTAACGTGTCGTCGTCCATTCTGACTCCTGCGGGCGGCTCCTATCCTACTTTGTCACTGGTCAACCTGAACGACATTGCACAGACCGTCCGTGCAGATGTTGTCGATGGCGGCTATTTCAATGTGTCGATTGACAATTCCGAGTTGAACGTGAGCAAGATCCAGACCTTTGGCGATACGACGCTGAAGAATAAGGCCGTGTTGAGTGCCAACGGATCCGTACATTTGTTCGGCCAAGTTTCGTTGGAAAATTCGTCGATTTCCTCCCGCGGCATAGGCAACATCATTCTGGGGGCTGTCAATGGAACGACAGCATTGGGAGAAGTTGTCAAGTTGAAGGACATGGAGATGAATGCCTCCGGCCTTATCCTGTTGTTCCGTGGTGCCATTAATACTGGTCTTGCTTCAGACGGAAGTATTTCAGGAAACACGTTCCAGGCAGCAACGTTCGATTGGCAGCCTGTCGGTTGCCAATCGGTAACCTTTGGCGCCGGTAACAAATTTGCTATCGTTACTTCAACGAAAGTTGCGGATCAGAGCAGCTTCGTGTTCGATCCCGGTACCGGTTCCGGAGGCAACGATTACGGATCTCTGGGGCAGATTACGATGGGGAAAGAATCTTCCCTGAAGTTGTTGCATAATTCGTTATTGGAAGCCAAGGGGATCTCCATGACTTCCGGAAACCTGGTTTTGCAACAGGAGTCCAGACTTTCTTCTTATGGCACGCTGACCATGGGAAGCGGCAATGTCACGGTTGAGAATAAGTCGCATTTGTTAGTCGATGGGGCTTCTTTCGGAGGTGATGTGTCTGTGTCCGGGAGTTCCTACATGTTGGTTAATGGTAATGTTACCCAGCAAAGCGGCAATTTGAATATCTCATCCGGTTCCTATTTTGCGGGGTTCGGGGATTATTCTGCCTTGGGGTCTCAGATTTCTATTGAGGGAGAACAAACCACGATGATCCTGTCCGGCGTATTAAGCATGAAGCCATCGATTGATATCGCAATGGGTTCGGCTTCACTAAGCGTGACGGATGGGGCGGTAGTCTCCCTGGGGGGAATCATTGCCAATTCCAAATCATTCATTGATCTGGATCATGCCACGGTTGCGTTTGTTACCGATAACCTGGTCTTGAATGATACGGCGACCGCTGTCATTAACGATACGACGATTAAAGATGGGGGAATCTACCACAATGGAATCGGTTTCCTGAGTTTGGATAATCTGACGATGTCGGAGAAGGCCAGTAAAATCGTTCTTAATTCCGGCGATACGACGATGACGGGAGTTATAACCCTGGGATCCGGCAGTGACCAGGGCGTGTACATTCAGGGCGGTTCTCTATTTATCGGCGATACGTCTCTGGACAAGGCGACTCAGCTTTCAGGTATGATGTCGTTATCCTCGGGAATCGTGACGGTGCACAATGTAGACTTGCTTGAGAAAGTTGTCGTCCAGTCCGGTATCGGTATTCGCCAGTTGATCTTCAATCCCTTGACGAGTGATGGTGCTATTCGTATTCAGAATGTGCAATTGGGACAAATGGAAGTCAACTCCTCCCTCAGAATGATGATTGGCGATTCCCGGAGTGTCCGGACTGGGAACTTGTCCGGCAACGGCCCGATCACTTTGATCGGACAGGGTTCTCTGACTCTGGGACGGTTGACAGATAGCACCGACTATACGGGTGATATCACATGGTCCGGATCGTCTCTGTCATTGACGGCGGATCATGCCCTCGGGACTACTGGTCAGTTGCTCGTGACGGGTAATTTCCAGGGAATCCTCGATGTGAGCGGCACGGATGTCCATAGCAAGGATCTGGCGATTGACAGTCAGACTGGCTCGTTGACCGTTACCAATCAAGACGGAGATCGGACTACGATGACCGGGACGGTCCACATGTCCGGGACATTCATTAAAGAGGGAGCCGGTAGTCTCATTATCGACGATAAGACGCCCGAGAAAACCTCATGGATGAACAACGTGACTGTCAACGCTGGTTCCCTGACGTTGATACAAGTTGACGACCATGGTATTATTGGTCGATTGACCGCTAACAATGGTGTTCTTACCCTTGACGGCATTGACTCGAATGCTGTCTCGGACATAACGGTCAAAGGAAGTCTCGGAGAAATCGTACTGACCAATGCCTCCCATATTAGATCACACGTGGTTTCTGACTTCAATGCGGGACGACTGACGATAGATAATGATTCTTCTTTGATGGTCAATGGATTACTGGATGTGGGCGGCTCTTCCGGAATGACGATTGATTCCGGTTCACTGCAGGTGGACGGCAACATGTTGCTGTCCGGCACGGGAGATTGGATTTTTCGCGATGTTTACCTGTCATCCTATGATACGATGATTCTGAGTATGGAAAATCTTCGGGGTTCGAAGATTTCCGCAAGTGAAGGGGGAGTCAATACATTGGAGAGCCTGGCCTTGACTGTGAACAGGGATCTGCTTGTCGAGAACGGTCATATTTCCTCCAAGACGATGACCTTGGACGCAAACCTGGCCGTCACTAACGGTCAATTGTCAATTGAAGACAAGACGGTTCTTCGGGGTAATCTGTCGTTGACCGGTTTTTCAGGTAAGAACACTCTTGGAGAAATCGAGCTCAATACGGCTATACTGACTTTGTCCGGGAATGGGACGGATCCCGATACGATCCTGACTGTGTCCGGAAATGTCGTGGGTACTTACGAAGTTTCCGGAGAAATCAATCTTACAAACGTGTTGTTTCAAGGTGATGTCGCTTTGACAAACGACATCTTGTCCGTTAGCAATTCCGCTGTCTTGGCGGGAGGTACCGTGACAATGCAGGGGGGGGAATTGAACATCGCAGGCACGAACAGATTTGTGCAATTGATACTTGCCAGCTCTGTCAAGAGTGGATTGGAAATCGGAGGTGTAACGATTAATGGTTTCGATAATTCTTCCATTCTGGAAGCAACGACGACATCAATTATTTCCGGAACGCAGGCGATTGATAGCAACGTTACTCTAAGAACGGATTTGACGTTGCAGAACGGAGCGATATTGGATCTTGCCGGCAAAATAGCCGCCTCTGACGAGTACGGTGCGAACATCAGAGGGAATTTGACCGTTCAAAACGGTGTAGTGACTTTGAAGAACGCTTCTTCCGTGCAAGGCAACTTGGAATTGCAGACCGGGACGGTTAACATGTACGACAGTTCCGTAGGGCAAACCGTTGTGTTCTCCGGAAATATCGGAGTGAACCGTGAGTTGAATGTGTACGGCGATGCTACGGTCCGTTCCATGAATGTTGTTTCCGATGCGTTGGTTAATATTGCCGAAAACCATACCTTGGTTGTTTCCGGAGCCATTGGATCCGAAATCGCAGGTTCCTTGCCCGGCGCTTTGACCAAGTTCGGTGGAGGAACCATGAGTGTGAATGGAGGCGGCAGCATGGGGAGTCTCCTGGTAGCGGGCGGTACGTTCCAAACGACTGGTGTTTCATTGAAGGGAAGCGTGACGGCGGATGGTGCGAATTCCCTCATTCAATTGTCCGACAGTGAAGTGCAGGGAACTCTTGCAGCTCAGAATAGTGGTAGGATTGTCATGTACGGCGGCACGTTCAATAACGGCCTTCAACTCATGTCTCTCGGCAGTGCCGAGTTGAACGATGTCAATCTTGATAACTCGAAGCCGGATGAGTCTATTACCGTGGCGAAGGGATCGGTATTAACGCTGAATAATTCAAAGATCAATTATGTCGGCAGTTTCACAACTTCAGGTATTTTGAATATGAAATCCACGGAGTTGTGGGCCAGGAACGGAGACATTAAACTGCTGGGTGAGGAGAATGTGAGCCATATTGAGGATAGTACGCTCCAGGCGGTTTCCCTAATGATCGGTCACATCGGTACCCATGTGTATATGACGGATTCCGTTTTCACCATTTCCGGGACATCCGAAGTCCGTGGTAATTTACACCTGTTTGCGACGGAGAATGATACCGATTTAGGTTCCATGGGCGATATCGTGATTTACGACGGTGCCAATATGACTGTGGGGGTGGATTACGGGCTTGACGGGGAAATGCACTATTCTACGGGAACGTTCATTCTGAGTGGCAATGTAACATTGGTGGACAATGCCGATGCCAACACTTTTGCCATGAAGAATGGTGTCCTTACGGGCAAGGTTCTTGTAGAAGGATCTTCCAACATTTTCTCTATGACCGACGCGATTATCGACGGTTCCCTGACGGTGGAAGGCGGTACATTGACATTTGACGGGCAACAGAACACGGTGACTGGCAAGGCTACTCTGGGTGCAGATTCGGAGATTCATGCCGGTACGATTTTCACTGCGCAGGAAACCCATTTGTCGGATAATCTTCTGACGATTGAAGGTTCCCTGAATTCCGAACTGTATCTGGAAGGCGGCAATACCTTGTTGAAAGGTGATGTCGCTAGACTTGAGAAGGATATCAATATTGTTTCGGGTACATTCACGTATCAAGGAACCGGGAAATCGATGCCTGCCGGCAGGTTGACCAATATTACCTTTACTTCCTATCTGTCTTCCGACCGTAATCTGGATATTCACAAAGACTGGGCGATCGGAAATCTGGCTCTTAATGCAAGCGGACAGATTAATTTGGGAGAAGTGGGCATTTCTTCTTCTCCGGTATTGAATGTGAAGGGCGTGCTGTCCGGCAGTTCCAATCTGACCGTGACGGGAACGGGTGATGTCCATTTGGAAAAGTCCGGTACTCATACAGGAGATATCCATTATGAAGCACTTGGTGAACTCCATCTGGATGCCGATTATGCTATTGGTACGGTCGGGACATTATACATTGGCAGTTACGGAACAACGACGGATGATGTGCATACTTTTGTCACGGGCGTCCAATCCAAGAACGTTGTGGCGACGCATATCAAATTGACAACAGAAGGAGAGACTACCTGGGCCGGGACTATTTACCAGGACTCTATGACCAAGGACGGTCAATTCGATCTGACCATTGCCAACCGCAGTTCCACAATCGGATCGCTGATCGTGGAGGAAGGAAATCTGTTCAGTCAGGGCAGTAACCGGTTTGTCGATCTGATCGCGAGGAATAAGGCCGGAGCTGCCCTGTCCGCATCCATCACCTTGAACCAGGGAGATACCGTTAACGGAAATTTGGAAACAGGTACCGGAGCCGCGATTAACTTAAACGGTTTGACGACAAACATCAGGAAGGTTGCCAATGAGGGAACCCTGAATTTGTCAGCCGGCTCCAACATCCTTGTAGGAGAATCTTTTGTATCGTCCGGAGAGGTCTCTTTGAATAATGCAACTTTACGCATCACCGATACCGTGTCGGTGACGGGGAACGGTTCTATTCATGCAAGCGAACTCAATAAGTCTTCTTCATTCCAGACGAGCAGTTTGATGATCTCGGGCGGAGGTCTCGACTTCTCGAACGGTATCAATACGGTTAATGTGAATGAGGATATGACCGTTTCCGGAGGCAGTTCAATGGTCCAGGGTGTTCTTCTTGTGGGAAATACTCTTGCCATGACGGGAGAGGGGAAATTGACCCTCCAGCCCGTAGGTGATACGTCCAGCTATCTGGGGGATGTGTCCATGAGTGGAAAGAGCGTCTTTACTGTCGGAAATACGGTAAATCCCAGTACCCAGACTGTCCGGGCGGAGTCGGTTTCCATTGAGGGAAACGCCTCCCTGGTTTTGAACAATATCAACTTGAATATTAATGGCGGACTTGGGAACTTGACGATGACGGGAAGCAGCGATGCAGATCAACCTTCCTCGCTGGTCACATTTAACAATGTCCGCTTGGAAGGCAATATTGCCGTATCGGCCGCCAATGCCGTCGAATTGTCCAACTCCGTCTATGTGACGGGCAATCTTGATTTTCTGGATGCTTCGAGTTCATTGGCTTTGTCCGGTCAAGGGGACATTTCTTTCCAGGGGCAGGTAGAACTTGGTGCCGGTCATAAGCTGGTGGTTCAATCTCCGACCGGCTTGAAGGCTGCAGGTTTGAATATGACCGCCGGCGCTGAGTCTGCCGTGTACGGTTCGATCGGAATTTCCGGCATATCCGGTCTGTCGGGGGCGGTTCTGACGCTGGAAGACCGCTTGACAGGAACGTCCGTCCAGAACTTCGGTTCCTTGGGAACATTAACTCTTTCCGAGGGTTCCACGATGACAGCATCCGGCCGCGACATTGCTCACAAGGCTCTTCTGGCCGGGAATATGACGCTGGACGATAATTCTTATACATCGGCAAGCAATACGTTATTGTTGAAGAATCTCATTCTTGACGGCAATGTATCGATGTCCGGAGAGTCTGCTTTGAATACGCTGTCCATGGAGGACACGACACTACTGGGGGATTTGACCCTGTACGGCGGTACATTCAATTCCAAAGGCAGTAATAGCGTCAAGACAGCTACGATTGGCGGCAAGACTGTTGTCCGGATTCTGGACGGAGCCTTGACGGCAGATAATATCCGCCTTGTCGACGATGCGTCGATGACGATTTCATCCCAGTTGGACTCCGGATTGATCCTGGACGGCACAGGTGTTGTTGTGACAATGGATTCCCCTGACTATATGGGAGATACGGTGCCTTCTCCGGGATTTGCCCTGACTGGCAATTTAACGGTCAATGCCGGGGAATTCGTGTACAAGGCAGGTGCCGTAGCCGGGCGGATTACCATGAACGGAGCCGTAGCCGACGAAGCAAGGGTCAGTGTTGAGAACGACTGTTCGACAAGCATCAACAATATCCTTTCCATGAGCAACTTCGGAACAATCAGCGTCGTTGCTGGAAAGACGCTGACGATGAACGGAAGCGTGATCAACAAGGGAACTCTGAGGTTGATTGGAGAAGGAAACTTCGAGTTTACGGCAAGCGGTACTCATGCCGGAGAAGTAGAATATAATGGAACGGGGGTATTGACTCTCTCCGGGGAAAACGCTTTGGGGAATAGTGGACGATTGACTCTGACCCAGGCGGATGGATTACCCGGTCATATCGGTACAGCCCGTCTGGATGTGAGAGCTAACCAGGGCAAGGATCTGATGTCCGAATATACCCGGGTTGAGATGACTGCTTTTAAGGTAGGAAACGATCCGGTGATTTGGAGCGGTGTTATGAACCTGACTGAACTGACATTGAGCAATGTTGGGGACAAACGCAGCAATATGACTCTTGCTTCCTCCAATTCGGTTATCGAGACATTGAAGCTCAACAAGAGTACGTTCAAGAGTAACGGCTCCAACAAATTCGGCAATATCGACCTGTCCGATTCTGGCGATTTGTATCTTTCCACCGGGGATGAAATCAACGGTGTGATGACGTCGGACTCTTCGACCATTACGCTGGATGGCGTGACGGCGCATAATATCCTGGGCCTGACGAACAGGGGGACTCTCAATCTGATTAACAATACTTCCATTACCGTTGCGGGAGACATGGAATCCTCGGGGATTCTCAACATGGGTTCCAGTTCTCTGACTGTCAACCGCCTGACAACTCTCGGCACGACTTCGTTGAAGGACTCCGTACTCAACGGCAAGATGAGCGTCGAGGTCAAGGGAACGATTGCGACGACCCGGGATAATGTAGAATCGCAGGTTGTGGCCGGCATTTTGAACGTCAGAGCGGGCGGACAACTGTTGTTTGAAGAAAATTCAGGACTTGCCAACGTGACGGTAACCGAAGATTTCATGATGGATGATCAGTCTCTGGCTTCCGTGATTACGGGAAATATCAACGTGGGTGGGAAACTGCTGATGAACGGAGGCAATCTGGATCTGCTTCTTGCCGGGGAAAAATCGAGTTCCATCGGAACGGTGTCGATCCAGCAGGGTAATTTGTCGATCTCGGCTCCCGTGGGAGACGGACCGAGGGTCGTATCCGCTTCTGCCATTACGGTCGATCATGAAGATTCCTGTCTTGATCTTACCAACGTCAATTTGAATCTGAACGAAGGGAATGGGACTCTCTTGCTGAACGGCGGTACCGATCCCCAAAAATCCTATGAACAGCTCCGCCTGAACAATAGCCTGGTAACCGGCAACGTGACGATCCTTGACCGTAATTCCGCTAAAGTATCGTCATCTGCGACCATTACGGGAACGATGACGGTGAATGGAAACTTGGAGGTGAACGGTTCGGGTACCCTGACTCTTGGCAACCTGGCTATAGTCGGTGTCGATGCCGATGCTGCAGCCATGGCATGGGCCGGAGGAGAACTGCTCGTGAACGGGGAAACGTCCCTGTCGCACGGCAGTCTTTCCCTGATCTCTGGGAAAGATTCTCTTGGCAGGCTTGGAACAGTGGCGATGAGCGACGGCTCTTCCCTGACTCTTCAGGGTAAATCTGCGGATGCTACTTCCAGGTCCGATCTGGGCGGCTCGATTACGCTTGAAAGATCCGGAGGCAATACTCTGGCATTTTCGCATGTGAAGTTGGCGGGTAATGTCACGGTGGAAAACGCCGGTAAGGACAATCCCAATCAATTCACCATGGAAGATTCCGACATTGCCGGGAAGCTGACCATGAATGGAGGCATCTTCAACGTCACGGGAACGATGAATACGGCGACGGAAGCTTCCATCAGCGGCGATACGCAGATGACAGTGCTGGACGGCAGTATCTTCAAGTCCCTGACGACGACCGTCAATGCCGATGCCGTGCTGAACATTTACGGAACGATGGAGGGCAGCGTTCGTATCTCCGGAGGTTCAGTCCATATGGGGAATGATCGGGATGCCGGAACCCTGACGGGTGATCTGATGATCAGCGAAGGCATTTTCCATTATGTCCGGGGATCTGTGGGAGGCAGTCTGGTTCTTTCCGGCACTTCCGGGAATTCTCCGGCACAGATGAATGTCGAAGGTATCTGGAATGCCGACAATCATCTGGAAATGCTGGGGTACGGGCAAATCTCCATTGAGAAGGAAGGTGCCTTCAACCTGGCGGGCGATTTGTCCGGAAACGGCGTCCTGACGGTGACTGGCGAAGGAACTATGTCCTTGGGGGCCTCCGGTACGCATGAAACCGATATCAGGTACAGTGCCGGCATGTTGACTTTGACGTCGACAAATGCTCTCGGATCCAAGGGAACTCTGGCGTTCCAGAACACCGATGCATCAATGACGATTGGTCGTCAGAATGTATCCGGCACGATTGAGCAATCCAAGAATATGACGGGCGACATTCTGAATGTCGTGACACTGCAGAATTCCGCATGGCTCGGGACTGTCAGTCTGGGTACGTTCAATAAATCGGGAGACAAGTCGTTTACTTTGGCGGGCAACGGTTCTTCCATCGGTAATGTCCATGTATCGGGCGGTTCGCTCATCAGTAACGGCGCCAATATATTGACGAATCTGGATGCGGAAAATGGGAGTATTGTTGTCAATACGGGCGGTTCGGTCAATGGTACCGTGACGACTGCCATTGAGGGGGAAATCTTCCTGAATGGCGTGGTTTCCTCCATTGTCTCTCTGGTGAAGAGTATCGAGAATGCCGGGGCTCTGACTTTGTCCGGCAAGACGGCTTTGATCGTTTCCGGCTCTGGAGACGATCCTGCTTCCCTGGTGTCGACGGGGACGCTGACGGTCAAGGATAGTTCCCTAACTGTAGAAAACAGGGGGGGAAATGATGCTTCCCTGGCGGAAACATTCCTGGGCAATGCCACGATTACCCTGGAAGGCAATCTCAAGGTTCAAGGAACCGTGGCTTCAAGCGCCGGCAATACGACATCGTTGCTGCAGGCGGCGGATTTGACCATCTCGGGTGCGGGTGCTCTGAATCTGAAAGAAGGAGTGAATAATGTGTCCTTATCCGGGCAGTTTATTCAAGAAGCCGGAAAATCTCATGTCTACGGAAGCATTGTCACTTCCTCCGGAATGCGCATCGATCAGGGTGCAACCTTGAATTTGATGGCTATAGGCCCGGTTGAGTCCGACTTGGGAGATGTGTTTGTCAACGGAGTCTTGTCGATCGGAACCAATGGTTCTTCCATGCGGAAAGTATCCGCCGGCATAATGGAAATTTACAATTCCGGAGAGAGCGACGAGGGCGGAAGACTGGAACTTGCCAACATCAATCTCGAAATGGACGGAGGAGAAGGAACCCTTTCCCTGGTGAATGATGCGGCTGATATGCGTGAATTGGCGTATTTCAGCAGTTCTTCCATGCTTACCGGTTCACTGAGCGTGTTCGGAAGGAATCTGTTGCATATAGCCGACTCTTTTTCCGTGACCGGGGACATGATGGTATCCTATGGGGGATTGGATTTGACCGGAGGAGGAACATTGTCTGTGAAGGGCAATACCTTGTTGGGTGACGAAGCCTTCATTCTGGTGGATGAGCATACGACCTTTGCCACCGGCAGTCTTTATATGGACGCTGATACGGAGTTGACTGTTCATGGCAGACTGGGAGTTTCGGGAGATATGACGGTTGTTTCCTCGCAGGTTGTCTTGGAAACATCGGAGGCGGGGCATGATTTCGGTTCTGTCGGCAATACTCTTGTATTGGAAGGATCGGGCTTGAGTGCGACGGGATCATCCTCTGCCGACAAGGCTCTTCTTGCCGGCAAACTGACGATTTCCGGCGGTTCGACGCTGACTTTGACCAATATCCTTCATACGGGAGACATCACCATCACCGACGATGAGGGCAGTCGTTTCGATATGACGGATTCTTCCATTTTCGGCATGCTTGACGTGGCCGGCGGAACGATGACGTTGACGGGTACCAACTACGCCCGCGAAGCTTCTGTCAGCAACAATGCTTTTGTCTCCGTCAATGGCGGTGCTTCCCTCCAGGTGGATACGACGGTTGTGAAGCCGACGGGGCATCTGGATGTCCTGGGGACGCTCCATGGAGCTCTCCTGCTGGAAGGAGGTTCTGCAACGGTGTCCGCTGGCGGTACCATCACCAACTGGGTGAAGGTGAGCAGCGGCGAACTGCTCCTGGGTGGAACCAATGAGAATCCTCTGGCCAATGGATTGATCTTCAATGGCACGGAAGCCGATGGCTCCGCACATGTGATTGTTGACCGTAAGTGGGAGATGGGCAGCAGCCTGACGATGTCGGGCTTCGGCACCTTGTCGCTGAATAACGATATGGTGCTCAACGGCGCGTTGATAGGCGCTGGTCGCCTCGATATCGATGGTTCGGGAACGATGTCCTTCAACAATCAGGCGGAAAGCGTCTTCTCCGGCGACATCTATTACAGTGCCGGTGATTTGGTGCTGGGGCACAAGAATGCAGTCGGTACGTCCGGGCTTCTTTCCCTCTCCGGCGACAATGTCAACATGTCCGTGAAGGACGATCAGGGCAAAAACCTTGCCGGGACGAACGTGACGATGATGACGGATGGCTCTGTGACCTGGGGTGGACAGGTGATTCTTGATTCCCTGACGGTCAAGGGCGATGGATTGACTCTGGCGGCTCGCCAGTCCGACATCGGCAATTTGCAGCTCGTGGACACCACCTTTGTCAGCAAGGGCTCCAACTCGTTTGGCGGCGTGACTGTAGGCGCAAACTCGGATGCGACCTTCAATCTGGGCGACTCTCTGACGGGGCTACTGGATGTTGCCTCAACGGCTTCCGCGGCCTTCAATAATGTAGAAGGCACCTTGCAGCGGGTTTCCAATGCAGGGACCGTGACAATTGGTTCGAATTCCGGACTGGTTGTTTCCGGGAACTTTGATTCGACGGGGGATCTTGTCCTCTCCGGCAACAGTTTCCTGCAGGTCAATGGCGATATCAACCTGGCCCGGACGACATTGACCGATGGTCGATTGACGGCGAATGACAAGCTGACGATTTCTGACGAATTTCTGGTAGGTGCCGGCAACAAAACTTCGTCTATTACGGCGAACAGTCTTGAAATTGCCAATGACGGTTCTCTGATGATGCAAGAGGGCATCAATTCCATTGCTGTTTCCGGCAACTTCACGATGTCGGGTGGCAAGGCGGAGATTTTGGGATACATGACGGTTGGAGGTGACACCATACTCAATGCCGGAACATTGACGCTGAGTTCGACGGCTTCGACGCTTTCTTCTCTCGGTGCCATTCTGGCGCAGGGCGGAGATTTGAACCTCATTGGCAATGGTACCCACCGCATGGTCAACGCTCTGTCCGTGTCGGTTTCCAATGGCTCTCAAGTGGTGTTGGATAACACGGAATTGAAATTGTCCATGGGCGACGGCACGTTGACGCTGAATAATGGTTCGTTGAGTTTTGTCGACAACAGCGTCCTTGGAGGGCACCTTCTGGCTAATGGCGATGATATTGCCGTGACATTTGACGACAAGGCCACGATCCAGGGCAACCTGCAGGTAACCGGCGACAGCAAGTTGTCCATGACCGGGCAGGGTGCTCAATCGCTGGTAATGGTTGGCGCCAATCTCCAGGTTGATGCAGGCTCTGCCGCAAACATCAACAAGCTCAACCTGACCGTCAATGGTTCTGCGACTGTGGCCGGATCATTGACTCTGGCGGCAGAAGGCATGGAGGGCTTCAACTTCGGCAGGATCAACAAGCTTGAGGTTGTCGATGGCGGTTCCTTCTCGCTCATAGGGGCGGATGGCGTCCAGTCCTATTTCAAGTCCGATATTGCGCTGACCAGTCCGAATTCTACGGCTGCGGGTGACGGTTCCGATGTTATTCTTGGCAATGTGATTCTTGAAGGCAATATTTCCGTATCAGCCGATTACAATCACCTGACCTTGACGAACACCACAGTTCAGAAGAATGTGACGCTGGCTGGTACCAATAACGTATTCGACATGACGGGATCCAGCATCAACGGCATGCTCGACATCTCTGGCGGCACATTGAACCTCTCAGGAACGAACTACGCCAAGTCCGCCGCTATCAGTGGTAACGATACCGTGGTGAATGTCGGCGAGAAGGCTGTTCTTGAAGTCGACACGACGGTTGTCAAACCGAAGGGGCACCTCAATGTGGCAGGTATTCTCAATGGTGCCCTGTTGCTGGATGGAGGCAGCGCAACGCTGACGGGTACGGATGCCCTGATTTCGAAGGATGTGACAGTTACCAGCGGTTCTCTTGAACTGACTGGGACGAAGCTCAATTCCCCGATCGGAGGCAATTTGTACCTCAACGGCTCTTCCGTATCTTCTGCGAAGGTTACGCTGAACAGTGCCTGGGTGTTTGATCACAATATCGTCATGGATGGCAATGGATCCTTGATCCTGAATGATTCCCTGGTGCTCAACGGCATCTTGACCGGCAGTGGCCAGTTGAATGTCTCCGGCACCGGCGGCCTGAGCTTGATGACGGCAGCATCTGATTCGGCGGATCAATACCAGGGCGATATCTATTACAGCAGTACGGGTGATCTGACTCTGGGTGCCTCCAATGTCATTGGTTCCACCGGACTTCTTTCCTTGTCAGCCAAGGATCTCAACATGTTTGTGACGGGAGACCAGGGCAAAAACCTGATCGGCAGAAACGTCCATATGACGACGGCCGATTCCCTGACATGGAGCGGACAGGTGTCCCTGGACAAACTGGAGCTTTCCGGCGAAGGGTTGACGCTTGGCGCCCGTTCATCGAATATTGGCACGCTGATTGCCAACGAAGGGGACTTCTTGAGTCTGGGGTCCAACACCTTCGGCAATGTGACGCTCACGGGGACGAGTTCGGCGAACTTCACCCAGGGGGATCGCATCACGGGAGTGCTTGATATTGACAGCGAAGCTTCCGCGGTCTTTAACTATGTGGAAAGCTCTTTGCAAACGATCACGAACGCAGGTTCGCTGACGATTGGACCGAACTCGCTGATTACCGTTTCCACGTCCTTTACATCGACGGGAGACTTGCTTCTGAAGGATACCAGTACACTGACGGTCAATGGTCAACTTGCCATGTCCCGTGCGACGTTGCATAACAGCCGACTGCAGGCGAATGGCAAACTGACGATTTTCGGAGATGTGAAGGTTGCCGACGATAATGAAAACTCCTCCATCGCGGCGGATTCACTTGAAATCACGACTGGAGGTTCCTTGGCGATGAATACCGGGCTGAACACCGTCAATGTGGCGGGCAACCTCCTGATGTCCGACGGCACGGCCGATATTTCCGGCGTGTTGACGGTCGGCGGCAATACCTTGCTGACATCGGGCTCACTGAATCTGACCTCGACATCATCGACAATTTCCTCTCTGGGTTCCATCGTGGCCCAGGGTGGCAGGTTGAACCTGATCGGCAGTGAAACGCACCGCATCGTCAACGCTTTGTCGGCGACGATTGGGAATGGCTCCACGATTGCTCTGGATAACACGGAACTTCTCCTTTCCTCCGGGAATGGTACGTTGACCTTGAACAACGGCACCTTGAGTTTTGCGAACGACAGCGTCCTCGGTGGCAACCTGCTGGCTCAAGGAGAAGACATGTTCGTGACGTTCACCGACACGGCGACGATCCGGGGCAATGTAAGAATTGCCGGCAATAGCACGCTGGAATTGTCCGGTACGGGCACCGGGTCCATGATGACCCTCGGCAGCAATATGATGGTCGAACAAGGCTCCGCCTCCATCGTGAACAATCTTGCTTTGAATGTTAACGGCACCGTGACCGTGAATGGCAGTATGGAGTTGAAGACCGATGTTGCGGGTGGATTCGACTTTGGTCGTATCAACCAGATCGATGTGGCGAATGGTGGCTCCTTCTCCTTTGATGGCGCGGACGGTACGCAATCCCGACTGAAGGCGGATATTGCGCTGTCCAGCCCGGATTCTGTCTCGCAGGATGATGGTTCCATTCTGAGCCTCAAGAATATGACGCTCGACGGAAGCATCTCTGTTTCTGCCGACTACAACCGCCTGACTCTGATCAATTCAGAAGTCAGTAAGAACGTGACGCTTGCCGGTACGACAAACGTATTCGACATGACCGATTCTCGCGTCATGGGATTGCTCGACATTGCCGGCGGCACCTTGAACCTCGATGGCACAAACTATGCCAAGTCCGCTTCCATCAGTGGCGACAGCACTACGGTCAATATCGGCACCAATGCCACGCTTGCAGTGGATACGCTGGTTGTCAAACCCAAGGGTCACTTGGGAGTGGCAGGCATCCTGGATGGTGCCCTGTTGCTGGATGGCGGCAGTGCGACCCTGACAGGCGCGAATGCGCAGGTCTCGAAGGATGTGACGATTACGAGCGGCATTCTTACTCTGGACGCAAGCGTAGGAGATACACCTCTCGGTGGCGACCTGCACTTCAACGGTGCCCAGGTATCTTCCGCGAAGGCTTCCATCAATAACGCATGGGTCTTCGGTGGCGATGTCGTCATGGATGGCAACGGCACGTTGACTCTGGGCAATGCGATGACCATGAATGGCATCCTGACGGGCAAGGGACAGTTGAATGTCACTGGCACAGGGGCATTGACTCTGAACAAGGCGGCTGATTCCTCCGTGGATCAGTTCTCGGGAGACATGATCTATGGCAGCACGGGAGATTTAACTTTAGGTGCCTCCAATGTCCTCGGTACGAGTGGGCTTCTGACTCTGTCGGCTTCCGGCGTCAACATGTTTGTGACGGGCAACCAGAGTAAGAGTATGAGCGGCCATGACGTTGCCATGACAGTTCGCGATGGTGGCATCAGCTGGAACGGACAGATGACGCTGGATTCCCTGACGGTCTCCGGCGATGGGTTGACTCTGGCTGCGCGCCAGTCGAACATCGGTTCGCTGGTTCTGAACGATGGCAACTTCGACAGCAAGGGGTCCAATACCTTTGGCAATGTCACGGTGAACGCGGACAATGCGTCCTTCTACCATGGGGATTCCATCTCGGGCATCCTCACCATTGCCCAGCTTGCTACGACGGTATTCGACCAGGTAGAAAGCACCTTGCAACAGATTCAGAATGAAGGGAAGCTGACGATAGGAGGCAACTCCGCAATCATCGTCACGAAGAGTTTTGACTCGACGGGAGATCTGCTTCTGACAGGTAATAGCGCGCTGACGGTCAACGGCAAGGTCAGTCTTACGCAAACGACGCTGGAAAACAGTAGTTTGACGGCAAATGGCCTCATGACGGTTTCTGGCAAGGTTCAAGTCTCGGCTGACAACACGGCTTCGTCCATCGTAGCCTCCAGCCTCGACATTGCACCCAGCGGTTCGTTGATGTTGGACACCGGCATTAACTCCGTGAAGGTGGCGGGCAATTTCCTGATGTCGGGCGGTACCGCCAGCATCACGGGATTGCTTACCGTGGGCAGCGATACGGTGTTGAACGGCGGAACGCTGACGCTGACCGCAGCTTCTTCGACGATTTCTTCCCTCGGTACTGTGATGGCCCAGGGCGGAGATTTGAATCTCGTGGGTGTTGCCGGAACGCAGCGCCTGATGAATGCCTTGTCCGTTGATATCTCCAAGGGCTCCCATGTGACCCTTGACAATGCGGAACTGAAACTCTCGCAGGGTGACGGTACGCTCAACCTGAAGAATGGCCGCCTCAGCTTCACGAACAACAGCATCCTCGGCGGCAATCTTCTGGCCAATGGACAGGATATTGCGTTGGACTTCACCGATACGGCCGCAATTCAAGGCAATGTGAAAATTGCGGGCGATAGCACCCTGAGCCTGACGGGACAGGGAGTTGGTTCTCTCGTGACGATTCAGGGCAGCGTTGTTGTCGAACAGGGTTCCTCATCTCTCATTGACAAACTCTCGCTGGATGTCGGCGGCACAACGACTGTTTCCGGAACCATGAATCTGGGTGCGGCTGGCCTGGCTGGCTTCGACTTCGGACGCATGAACCATGTCGATGTGATTGATGGCGGTTCCTTCAAGCTCGTTGGCGCGGACGGCACGGCCTCCCGCCTGAAAGCGGACTTTGCACTGAGCAGCCCGAATTCAACGGCATTGAACAATGGCTCTACGCTGGAACTCGGCAACATGATCCTCGATGGCAGCATTTCCGTTTCGGCTGATTACAACCACCTGATCCTGACGGATACCACGGTTCAGAAGAATGTGACGCTTGCCGGTACCACAAATGTGTTCGACATGACGGATTCCAGCATCAACGGTCTGCTCGATATCTCAGGCGGTACCCTGAATCTCAACGGGAGGAACTATGCCAAGTCCGCCGCTATCAGCGGCAATGATACCGAGGTGAACATCGGCAAGGACGCCGTCCTTGAAGTCGATACGACCGTCGTCAAACCGAAGGGTCAGCTAAACGTGGAAGGACTCCTCGATGGCGCCCTTCTGCTGGATGGCGGCAGCGCGACGCTGACGGGCATGAATGCCCTGGTCTCGAAGGATGTGACAATCACGAGCGGCTTGTTGACTTTGACGGATACGAAGACCAATTCCCCGATTGGTGGCGATCTGCACTTCAACGGCACCTCGGTTTCCGCCGCAAAGGCGGTGGTGAACAGCATATGGGCATTCGACAACGATGTTGTGATGGATGGCAACGGTTCTCTGATGCTGAACGAATCGATGACCTTGAATGGCATCCTGACGGGCAAGGGACAGTTGAATATCTCCGGTTCCGGCAGCCTGACTCTGGCGACGGCGGCAGCATTGAAGGATCAGTTCACAGGTAATATCGACTATAGCGCCGGTGATTTGATACTGGGAGCATCCGATGTCCTCGGTACCATTGGTTTACTGAATCTTGCCTCCTCGTCCACCGTCAACATGTTTGTCACGGGCACTCACAGCAAGGAATTGCTCGGCAACAGTGTCGCGATGACGACAAATGACAATGTTGACTGGAAGGGACACATCAACCTGACATCGCTCACGGTGGAGGGCTCCCGCCTTAGCATCGACAACAGGAATTCCTCCATCGATTCACTAACCGTCAACTCCGGAGGATTTGCCAGCGCAGGCGGCAATACCTTCGGCGAGGTGACTGCCAAGGCCAATGCCATCTTTAACGCAGGCGACAAGCTGACCAGTTCCCTGGCTGTTTTTGGCACCGCGACGCAAGTTGACCTGAACAACGTAACGGCTTCCCTGAAGTCCGTGACCAATGAAGGCACTCTCAATCTGAAGGATTACTCGGCAGTCAATGTTTCCGGAACGATGAATTCCACGGGAACCTTGAATGTGATCGACAGCTCGCTGAATGTAGCAGGAGGCAACCTTACTCTCGTCCAGGCGAATCTGATCAATGGCGATATCACCGTGGCCCAGGAATTGGTCCTGACCGGCACCGTTCAGGTGAGCGATCTGCCCGGCAATGCGAATGTCGCATCTTCCGTCAGCGTAGGTTCGCTCCAGGTTGAGGGAGGTCATCTCATTCTCGACAAGGGAATTAATGCCCTGAACGCGACTGATACCTTTACACTCAGTCAGGGAACGGTAACGGTGCGCGGCAGTATGGGCATCGGCACTTCGACGACGGTTTCCGGCGGTACTCTGTCCCTGATCATTGCCGGCAATACGGTTTCCAGCCTCGGCAAGGCGGTTGTCAATGGCGGTACGGTGAACCTGACGGGCAGTGACCTCGACCATAGGGCGGTGTCAGCCGGTTCCCTGACGATGAACAACAGTGCCGAAGTGAATTTGGACAATGTCTTCCTGTCTCTCGATTCCGGCAACGGTGTTCTGTCACTCAACGGCGGTACGTTGAACTTCAGGAACGGAAGTGTCCTGCATGGCAATATGGCGGTGAACGGCTCCAATTCCCTGAGTTTTGAAGACACTGCTCAAATTACGGGCAATGTCGATGTGGTTGGAACCAAGGGAGCGCCGACCGAGCTTGTCGTTACAGGTGGTATCGGTTCTTCTCTGAAAATCGGCGGAGATGTGAAGATATCCAGTGATTCCGACATGATTGTTGACGATCTTCTTCTGGATATCCAGGGCAGGACGACGGTTAGCGGTCATCTGACGGTGCAGGTCAACGACCTTGCCAGAGGAACTGTTGGCGTGGCTTCGGATTCCTTCATTAACATCGGCACGGTGGAAATCCGCGACAATGGACATGTTGATCTGCTGGGATCCCATTTGGGTTCCCTCACGCTTGAAGATGGATCGACCTTTACCGGTTCCGGCTTCAAGGGCAGCATCACGATGGTCAACCAGGGAGTAGGAGTGTCCAACTCTTTGAACATGGATCATGTTTACCTGCTGGGTGACGTGACGATGGCCAAGGGCGGAGATGACAACAGCTTCCTTATGACGGATTCCCACATTGAGGGGGATCTGATTATGGAAGCGGGTGATTTGACGCTGACGGGCACCAACTTTGCCAAGAATGCCTACATTTCCAGCAAGGCCGATCTCATTGGAGACACGGGTTCATTCGAAGTGAAGAACACGATTGTGAAGGAGGATGGTCATTTGACTATTGGCGGAGATTCCGGTACGTCGACGCTTAATGGCATCCTCTGGCTGGCGGATGGTGGACAGGCAACGTTGAACCTCGGCGGTGTCATCAAGAAGGATGTGACGATCGAAAACGGTTCTCTCCACTATTTCGGCGGCAAGGTTGAAGGCAACTTGAATATGAACGGAGACACGCGCGGTGTTGCGCGCATTGATCTCGGTACACATTGGAACAACGGTGATGAACTAAGTGTCCATAGCATCAATATGAAGTCCTATGGAGCGATTGATCTTGCCGGCATGAATATGCGCGTTAATGGCGGGCAGGAAGCTGGAGATCCCATCCTGAAGGGAATTGGCCTGGCTGGTAGCGGCATTCTCGAAGTCTCGGGTGGCGGGACTTTGTCGCTGGATGCCTCCGGAACGCATACGGGAGATATCGACGTGAGTTCGTCCAGCTTGGTGTTGAACGCCGTCAATGCTCTTGGGACCCGTGGAACCTTGAATGCCAAAAACGTGATGATGACTGTCAACGAAGACCAGGACAAAAATATTGCCGGTTCGGATTTGACCATGGTGACATCCGGGACGAAGACCGTGAACTGGAACGGTGCGATTACTCTGGATCATCTTCTCGTGGATGGTGATTTAAACCTGGCTTCGTCCGGTTCCGTGATTGATTTCCTGGAATTGTCTTCCGGGGCATTTGCGAGTACCGGCAAGGGTGTTAATACCTTTGGCGATATCCTGGCACATGCCGGTTCTTCGGCTGTCTTCAACAAGACGGACCAGGTGGGAGGCAAAGTGCAGACGGAAGCCGTAACCGGGGATAGCAGTTCTCTCATCGTCTTTGACGGAACGCATACGAATGTGGCCAGTATTGACAACGCCGGAGAACTGGTGCTGAAGAACAATGCTGATATCTCCGTAACCGGCAATGTGGACGATACTGGCAGAATCGTTATGAATAACAGTAATCTTGCCGCTTCCGGTAATATGACTGTAACCGAGGTGACGACGGAAGGCGCCGGAAGCTCGAATATTGCCGCGGACAACCTGACTGTCAGTGGAAGCCTGACCATGGAATCCGGAACCAACCACGTTGATGTGAAGACCGAGATGAATGTTGACGGGGATGCAACCGTTAATGGCTCCATGACGGTCGGCGGCCAGTTGAATGTGAATCAGGGTGGTTCCCTGGATTTGTCTCTGAGTGATTCCACCAGCAATCTGGGTGATGTGTCCGTCAGCGGGGATTTGGCTATCTCCGGAGGAGAAACTCAGAAGAAGACAGTGAATGCCGACTCGATGACCGTCAACGGAGGAGGTTCTGCGGAACTCAACAATGTCAATTTGAACCTGACAGGCAATGGGAGCCTCGTGTTGGAAGGACTTTCCGACGATGAAATCGCATCGCTGGAGATGAATAGCAGCACGGTGATCGGAAATGTCATAACCAAGGGAGATTACACGGATCTGACGATGAGCAACTCCAGCATCATCGGCAATCTGGAAGTCAACGGAGGCTGGTTTACCATCGATGGCAGGAACCAGGTCAGCGGCAATGCCACGATCCAGGAAAATGCACATGTCGTCGTCAAGAAGGATTCCTCCCTGGAATCCGGCGTGATTTCACTGGCTCCGGATGGAGATCTGACTGTCAATGAAGGAGGCAGCCTCGGCAATAGTTCCATTTCCTTTGGTGGAGAAGATTCAGATGAATTCGGCGGTAACCGGACGGTTTCCTTCGAAGGAGACAACCAGAAACTCTCCGGCAATGTCATCGTCAACGCTGACGGTACTATCCAGGCGGGGACGGTTGACTCGGACGATGGCTCGGTAACGGAAGGTACGCTGACAATTAGCGGCGCTCTCGTCGGTACGGATCATACCCTCCATCTGGTGACGAATGGAGACAATAGCTCGATCAAGATCAACAGTAGCAATGACGGCTTCAGTTCCGATGTGGACTTGAGTGGACACCTCATCCTTTCTGCGAATAATGCTCTGGGCAAGGGCGGGGTGTTGATTGTTGGAGAAGACTCCACGGTGACGACAGATAATGGCCGTAACGGTTTCGGCTCCCTGGAGATCGGCAAGAATATTTCCGGTACTGTCCTGAACCTGGAAACGCTCAATAATACGACGCTTAGCGGTGATTTGGAAAACCTCGGATCTTTGAACAAGACAGGCTCCAAGGAACTCCTTCTCAATGGCGGCGGTACGATTATCGGTTCCTTCAATGTAATGGACGGTTCCGCCGTGGTCGACGGAGCGCATACCGTGTATGAAGTCGGTAATATCAATGTGGCTTCCGATACTTCGATGAAGTTCATCGGCGAAAGCACCGTCAAGGGTAACAGTGAAGATTCCCTGCTGACCAGTAGCGGTACCGTCTTCATTAAGAATGCAACTGTTGAACTGGATGTTCTGGTAAACGACGGTTCTCTGACGCTGGATGACAATGCTGAAGTCCTGGGCGACATGATTCTGAATAACGGCGAGTTGAACCTCTCCGGGACGGGATTGAAACTCGACGAAGGCGGCAGGATCATTCTGCAGTCCTCCGATACGATCGAAGAAGCCTCCCGTACAATGAACGTGAAACAGGATTTGACGCTGGGCGGTGCTTTAGTTGTCAATGCGGACGGGGTGTTGAATGTGTCCACGAACAGGAACCTGTATCTTGCCGGATCCCTTGAGGGCAATGCCGAACTGGCTTTGCAAGGCCGGGGCAAGGTTACGATTCAGAATAGCTCTGATCAATTCTCAGGCACTCTGTCCGTTGGCGACTATTCCACGCTTGCCGGTGAAACTTCCGGTGCGTTCGGCAATGCATCGTCGACCTTGAAGATTAGTGGGGAGAGGGCCGTCGTCACGACCGGCAAGGACGGTGCCGTCGACAGCGTTTCCTTTGAAGGTAAACTCGATTCCAATGGCAAGAACTTCGAAATGAAGACCTGGAACGATACGTATTGGAACGGGGTTCTTGCCGGTACCGGTACGATGAACAAGACGGGCGATGGCAGACTGGTGCTCGACAAGCGCACGAGTGACGACATCACCGATACGATGGATATCAATGTGAAGACCGGGGAATTGATTCTCGACCGCATGGTATCCGGCGACATTACGCTGAGTGGTGGCACTACCCTGTCCGGTCATTCCGGTACGACGGGTGCGGTGATTGCCAATGCCTATTCCTCGAAGGATGCCGTGATCGAAGTCGGTTCCGTCAACAACAAGGGCGAAATCACTACCTTGAACATGGGGTCTCTGACGATGGGGTCCTCCAGCCGTTACGTCGTGGACATCGACATCCTCGGTTCCAAATCCGACATGATTTCCGTGTCCGGGACGGCAACCTTGAATAATGCCACCGTAGAACTCCGCCAGGACTTCTACACGCTGGAACAGGAAAAGGTTGTCGCTGATAAGAGCCGGTGGACGATCCTGGAATCCGGCGACCTTGTCGGTTCCTTTAGCGGAAAGGTGGATCATGACCTCTATTACTACAATGTGGAGGTTGAACAGGTTGACAACCATGTCGATTTGGTGCTCCACCTCAACTACAAGGGGCAGAACATCTACAATATCAACAATGAAATTGTCAACAACGTCACCAATATTACCAATGTCCTGGAACATATCGAAGCCCTGAACCCTGATGGAGAAATGGGCAAGGTCATTGAAAATCTCAAGGATGTGAACGGCGAAGACAACATCAAGAACGCCTTGGAATCCATCGGCGGCCTCTGCCTGACTCCGCTGATGCAGACACAAATCGACAGGAATAACAACCACATGCGTATTATGCGCTCTGCAGTAGATAATACCTCCTGGAAGATGGCCACCAAGAATCCCAACATCCAGGTCTGGGCCCAGGCAACTGGTGACCATTCCGAATTGCATGGAGACGGCAATGGCTCCGGCTATAAGAGGGATGCCTGGGGAGGAACCGTTGGTGTGGAACGCGCTTTCCAGATGTACAAACTCCAGGCGGGCATGGCGTTCTCCTACGATTCGGAAGACTGGACGGCTATGGGCAACAAGAACCGTAACAATACCAGCTACCTCGACTTCTACGTCAGAAAAGATACGAAGCAATGGCACCACTACGGTTTGGTCGGCTTGAGCCAGACGGATATCGGCGCCGATCGTACGGTGGCCTTCGGCAATTACTACAATAAGGCTTTGGGCGACACGTCGGCATTTGCAACGTATGCCAGTTACGAAGCGGCCTACGATGCCCGCGTCCGGCAGGATTCCGTGTTCCAGCTGATCGGCCAGGTTCAGATCGGCTACCATACGATCGACGGCTACACGGAACATGGACCGATTGGCAATGCCGGGTTGAATATTGAAGGACAAAATGCCCTCTCCGTAGAACTGGGTGTTGGCGGTCGCTACTACGAGAGCTTCAGTTCGATCTTCGACGACGCTCCTGCTGCCCGGGTCGGTTTCAAGGCCTTGTTTACCTATGATGCTGCCGACCAGGGTGCGCCTACCCATGCCTCCTTTATCGCGGATCCGAGTACGAGCTACTTTATGAAGCCTGCCCGCGAATCCCGCTACGGCGGTTTGTTTGGCATCGACCTGACGATGCCGTACGACCAGAACGTGTCCTTCTACATGGGCGGCACATTCGAGGTGAAGAGCAGTGCCAATAATATAACAGGTAATATCGGCGTGGTTTACACGTTCTAACCTCAGGAAAGGGGGGAGGACTGGGGTCCTCCTCCTTCATCCCTGGAGGGAAATTCCGGACCGCAGTTTTCGCAAAGGAAACTGCGGTTTTATTTCGTTGAATCCCCTGTCTCCTGATGATGCCGTTGTGTGACAATTTGCCTAAGGCGGGAATAATGCGTGCATTCTTTGTCTGGTTAGTATGTTATTATAGAGATGCGGAAGGTGCTTTTACCTTTCCGGGAACCAGAAAAGGAAATCACATTCGTCATGACCAGAGTAATTACATCAACGATATTGAGGACAATGGCCGCCGCATGCTTGGTGGGAACTCTCGTTTCTTGCGGGGACGATGGCAAACAGGATGATCATGTTATTCGCGTGGGGCATTTCCCCAACATAACTCATGTGCAGTCCCTGGTGGCGCGCAATATGGAGCGCCACGGCAAGGGATGGTTTGAGGAACGCGTACCGGGCTACAAATTCGAATGGTTCACCTACAATGCCGGTCCCAGTGCCATGGAAGCTATTTTTGCCCGCTCGATTGACATGACTTACGTCGGGCCAAGTCCCGCGATTAATGCTTACGCCAAGTCGAAGGGCAGGGAGGTTCGCATCGTTTCAGGTGCCGTCAACGGCGCTTCCTCTTTGGTGGCCCGCAAGGACAGCGGCATTCATGGGGCCGCAGACATGCTGGGGAAGACGATCGCGACTCCACAGCTTGGCAACACCCAGGATGTGGCCTGTAGGGCATGGCTGGCGGGGCAGGGGTACAAGGTGATTTTGCGCGGAGCCCTGGCTCCCGATTCCTTGAAAAAGGAAAAGGATTTTACAACTCCGTCCAATGGAGTGGACGTGAACATTATTCCGACGGCCAATCCCGATCAGCTCGCCTTGTTCCAATCCGGTCAGCTTGATGCTGTCTGGACGGTGGAACCGTGGATTACCCGGTTGGAACGTGAAGCCGGAGCCGTTCCCGTTCTCGAGGAGAAAGATGCTGTTACAACCGTATTGGTCGCCCGTACCGAATGGATGAAGAAACACCCGGAGTTGCTCCGCAAGGTTGTTCGCGCTCATGAGGAATTGACGGACTGGATTATCCAGCACCCGGAAGAGGCTCAAAAGATGGTCGTTGAAGAACTTTCGGCTCTGACAAAAACGCAGGTTTCACCCGAACTGATTCAGAGAGCATGGAAACGCCTGGTGCTGACCAACGAAATTTCAGTCCCGGGACTGGAAAAATTCATTCATGATGCACAGGTGGCCGATTTGCTGGACGAAGTTCCCCCCGTACAGGGTATGGTCGCCTCTCCTCTTGCTCAATAACAAGGAACCTGGTTATGGACATTGCGTTACATCCGGAAGTCGTACCGGTGGAACCTGCCAAGTTGTTGATCGAACACGTCAGCAAGAGATTTTCCTCAGACCGTGGAGTTGTCCATGCCTTGGACGACGTATCCTTGAAAGTCGGGGAAGGGGATTTCGTTTGCCTGGTCGGTCCCAGCGGCTGCGGCAAGTCAACCTTATTGAATATCATTGCCGGTCTGGAATTCCCGGATTCCGGGACGGCACGCATGGATGGTCATGTCATTGAAAGTCCGGCCCGGGAACGCATGATGATGTTTCAGGAATCGGCGCTTTTTCCGTGGCTGGATGTTTTGGACAACGTTATGTTTGCCCTGAAACTCAAGCCCAATCTGAATAACAAGGAACGCCTTGAGGTCGCGAAGTACTACCTCCATCTCGTGAAACTGGACAAATTCATGCATGCCAATATCCATGAATTGTCCGGTGGCATGAAGCAGCGTGTCGCCCTGGCCCGTGCCTTGGCGCCCAATCCGCGAGTCCTGTTGATGGACGAACCTTTCGCTGCTCTTGATGCGATGACTCGCGAACAGCTTTACGGAGATATTCAGACCATTTGGGAAAAGCGCCGCAAGACGATCATTTTCGTGACCCATAACGTGCGGGAAGCCGTTTGCCTCGGCAACAGAGTGGTATTGTTTTCTCCCCATCCCGGACGCATTTGCGAGGAATTCTCAATCGAACTTCCGCGCCCGCGAGACATTAACAGCATGGAACTGGCCGGATATTCATTGACGATTACCCGGTCTCTTAAAGGTTATACTTCCGGCGAGGTGGCCGATTGACCCGCTCGGGAAAAAACTTGATGATTTTTAAGAATGAAACACCATATTATCACGATTCTTTTCTTCCTGTGCCTGATTGCTTTGTGGCAGGTACTGGCTTCGAGCGGCATTTGGTCGGATGTTTTGTTCCCATCCCCTGTGTCTGTCGGAAAGTATTTGTACAACTCGCTGCTGGACGGGACACTCGGAGGAGCGATCCTGATTACCATGAAGCGTTTGGTCATCGGGTATGCCATCGGACTGGTGATCGGCATTCCCCTGGGGATGCTGGCTTCCAGGTTTTGGTTTGTAAATGATACGGTAGGAGTCCTGGCTCTCGGGCTTCAGGCTCTCCCAAGCGTTTGCTGGGTACCGCTGGCCTGTTTGTGGTTCGGACAGACGGAGTCGGCGATGCTTTTCGTTGTGATCATGGGTACGCTTTGGTCGGTAATCCTTTCCACGGACAACGGGTTGCGTAACGTTCCCCCTATTTATTCCCGTGCGGCCAGAACGATGGGATCCGGTCCGTTTCATACGTTGTTGTATGTAACTCTTCCGGCCGCAGCCCCCTTTGTCGTCAGCGGCATGAAACAGGGCTGGGCTTTTGCCTGGCGTTCCCTGATGGCAGCTGAAATTTACGTGGCGATCCTGACCGGATTCGGCCTTGGGCAACTCCTGCACTATGGTCGCGAACTGATGAGCATGGACCAGGTGATCGCCATTATGCTGACAATTGTTGTTATTGGATTGCTTGCGGATAAAATCCTGTTTTCTCCCATCGAACGTTTCCTTCACAAACGCTGGGGTACTGGCCGTATTTCTTCCTGAATCCTCCGGAGTGGCAAGAGGGCGAGGAGGGATAGGGAGGAGAACTATCGATTGGTTCCGCTTCCCGGGGGGGAAAAAATAATGTCCCTTTTCTGTTTGATCTATGCATGACAAGGGCGGCTCCTCCTTGCGTGTGGAAGAACCGCCCTTGCTGTGTTTCTCTTTTATTGCGTCTTCTGTTCCTATCAGAAGTTGTACCGGTAGCCTATGCTCCCGTTGGCCGAGGTCATCCGGCTCCGCAGGTCCGCGTTGGCTTCCACAAAGATCGTGCCCTGGT